>NZ_JACRWH010000004.1:0-113132 GCF_014306155.1 Holdemanella hominis
CAAGCTTTCCTTCCTCTCGTTCGACTTGCATGTATTAGGCATGCCGCCAGCGTTCATCCTGAGCCAGGATCAAACTCTCCATTTGATTTAGCTCTTAGATGTCTCTGACATCTTTCTTTACAATTGTTTGTTTGTTTGTTTCGAAATTGACGTTTTAGTTTGTATTTTTATTTCCTGTTCAGTTTTCAAAGATCATCTGCACCTCAGCAGTGCTCATCTATATTACCAAATACTTTTCGCTTCGTCAAATGTTTTTTAATTTTTTTCATATTTTTTACTGTATACGCTTACACCTAAAAACAAAAAATAGAGCCTTTCAACTCTATTTAAAATGCTCATAAGCAATACGATTGATATTTGCCATAACATCGGCACCTTTATCCCCTAAACTCGTTAAAACAACTATACTATATGATGTATTACATTCTACAAAACCAACACTATTTAAAGCATAATCATACATACCATACTTTTGAGGCATACTCAATTGTGTATCCCTATCTAGATATTCACCTGGTTCTGCCTTTTCCATATTTTTAATCAAAACTTTATAGTCTTCTTTATGATCATATAAATATGTCACCACATCATTCATTGTATTAACCGTTGTAACATTATCCATTGTATAATAATTCTCGCTGATAGAATTTGTATATTTTGTCATTGCTTCCTTATATTCTTTCCAGCCACCAAGATTTTCATATAAAATATGACCCGCATCATTATCAGAGTATATTATTAAATCATTTAAAAGATCACTTAAAGGAACTTGACTACCGATACCATAATTCGAACTAATAACCCCTGCACCCTCATGCATATATCCACTATATGTAAATGTTGAATCTAATGTATACTCACCCTCATTTATTTTATCATAATATAGCATTGCCAATGGTAATTTATAAATACTCGCTGCAATAAACTCATCCTTCTCATTCATACTATATTTAATGTTATGTTCTAAATCTGTGATACAGTATGCTTCTTTTTCATGATCAATACCATTCTCTTGAAAATACGCTTCTATATCTTTTGCCAAAGACATATCAACAAATTGACTATTATCTTTATTTTCAACTTCCTTATTTTGATCTTCTCCGATTTCAGATATCCCCTGATATGCCTTTTTCTCAGTGTTCTTCATTTCAACCGCAAATACACATAGTACAATTAATAATGCAGATAATAGAGAAATAATAATAATTTTGTTTTTCTTATCCATGATAGACCCTTCCAAACTATGAAAAAGAGTCTATACAGACTCTTTTATATATTAATGTTTAAAATGACGAACCCCTGTAAATACCATTGCGATGCCATGTTCATTACATTCATCAATTGAAAGTTGATCCTTAATAGATCCACCCGGCTGAATGATTGCAGTCACACCCGCTTTGATAGCTTCTTGAACTGTATCTGGCATTGGGAAGAAAGCGTCACTTGCCAATACAGAACCTTTCGCCTTTTCACCAGCCTGTTCAATCGCAATCTTAGCTGCACCAACACGGTTCATTTGTCCTGCACCAACGCCAATTGTCATATCATCTTTTACCAAGACAATCGCATTTGATTTTACATGCTTAACAACTTTCCACCCAAACAACAATTGTTTGATTTCTTCCTCTGTAGGTTTACGGTTTGTCACACATGTTAAATCTTCCTCATTAATTGTATGCTGATCCATCTCTTGAACCAATAGACCATCATTAACATTTGTATATTTTAACGCACTTGAAACAGATAAGCTAGTATCTAACTTCATTAATCGAATATTTTTCTTACGAGTTAAGATTTCCAACGCTTCGTCAGAGAAGTCTGGCGCAATAATGATTTCCAAGAAAATCTTAGATAATTTTTCTGCTAATCCCTTTTCAACCTTTGCGTTCAACGCTACGATACCACCAAAAATCGAAATTGAATCAGCTTCATAAGCTTTATCCCAAGCCGCTTCAATATTTTCACCAATACCAACTCCACATGGATTCATGTGTTTTACACCTACAGCTGCATATTGACCTTCAAAATCTTTTAAGATTTCAATAGCCGCATTTCCATCCTGAATATTGTTGTAAGACAATTCTTTACCATGAAGCTGAGTCGCATTTGCCAAAGAATATTGAGGATTCATTCCTTTATAGAAAGCAGCCTTTTGATGAGGATTTTCACCATAACGCAAGTCTTGAACCTTATCAAAAGTAATTGTCATACTTTCTGGGAATTCTTCATGTGTTTTCTTCGTTAAATAATCTGCGATCATCGCATCATAGCGAGCTGTATGACGGAATACTTTTGCAGCTAAACGCTCACGCGTTTCCAATGTTGTTTCTTGGTTTTCTCTAATTTCTTCAAGAACTTTATCATAATCTTTTGGATCACAAAGAACCGGAATGCTTTGATAGTTTTTAGAAGCACTACGAAGCATACTTGGACCACCAATATCAATATTTTCAATAATTTCTTCGTGTGTTACACCTGGTTTTAATACAGTTTCTTTAAAAGGATATAGATTCACACAAACCAAATCAATATACTCAATTCCTAATTCTTGTAATTGACGTACATGATCTGGGTTTGAACGAACACAAAGTAATGCACCATGAACTTTTGGATGTAAAGTTTTCACACGACCATCCATAATTTCTGGAAAACCAGTCACATCACTGATTCCAATTGGATGAATTCCAGCTGCCTCAAGAGCTTTTTTTGTTCCTCCAGTAGAAATGATTTCATATCCACAATCTACTAATCCTTGTACAAATTCAACTAAACCAGTTTTATCGGATACACTTACTAATGCTCGCTTCATTATTTTTCCTCCTCTATACTTTTTGCGACTTGTTCAATGACTTGCCAGAACAAATCATATTCCATCGCATGTACATGCGATTCTAATGTTTCAAGATCCCAAGATGGGTCGATTGCTACTCTTTCTTGACGAATAATAGGACCTGTATCTACACCTTCGTCTACGAAATGAACTGTAACTCCAGTTTGTGCTACTTTTGCCTCATACGCATCTGCAATACTATGAGCTCCTGGAAATTCAGGTAAATAAGCCGGATGTAAATTGATGATACGATTCGGATAAGCGCTCAATAAAGTGTGTCCAATAAAACGCATATATCCACTTAACACAATCAAATCAACCTTTTTTTCTTTTAATACCTCTAAGATTGCCGCTTCATAACCCGCTTTACCATCATATCCCTTTGGATTAAAATAAAACTCTTCTACTCCATGATTATGCGCACGAACTCTAGCATACGCATTTTCTTTATCCGCAATCAAACATGCACAATTCACATGTAAAGAACCATCTTCAATATGTGACAAGATTGTTTCAAAGTTAGTACCTGAACCACTCGCAAATACCGCAATATTTACCATTGGACATCTACCTGCCCTGTTTCAGTTACTTTACCAACCACATAGCTAGGTTCATTGATTTCATTTAAGGCAGCTTGAACTTTTTCAACATCTGCTGGATCTACAGCCATCACAAAGCCAAGTCCCATATTAAATACGTTGTACATTTCTTTCATAGAAATATCTCCATTTTTTTGAATCAAATCAAAAATTGGAGGTTTTGGGAATGCCTTTGTATCAATTTCAACACCCATACCCTCTTTTAACATACGAGGTACGTTTTCGTAGAATCCACCACCTGTGATGTGGCTGCAAGCTTTTAATGTAATCCCCGATGCTTTAATATGTTTTAATGCTTTTACATAAATTTTTGTAGGAGCCAATAATGCCTCTCCTAAAGTTTTACCTAATTCATCATAATATGTATTTAATGATTCTTCTGTAATATCAAATACATTACGAACCAATGAGAAACCATTACTGTGAACACCTGTTGAAGGAAGTCCAATCAAGACATCTCCTACATTTAGATCCTTACCAGTAATCATATCTTTTTTATCGCATACACCAACGGCAAAACCTGCTAAATCATAATCTTCTTCTGGCATTAAACCTGGATGTTCTGCAGTTTCTCCACCAATCAAAGCAGCTTCAGATTGTAAACAACCTTCAGACACACCCTTCACAATGTCCGCAATTTTTTCTGGAACATTCTTTCCACATGCGATGTAATCCAAGAAGAACAGTGGTTCTCCACCTGCACATGCGATATCATTCACACACATCGCAACGGCATCAATTCCAATTGTATCATGCTTATTCATAACCATCGCAAGTTTAACTTTTGTACCACAACCATCTGTACCAGAAAGTAATACAGGCTCTTCCATATCTTTAATTTTAGATAATGAGAAAGCGCCAGAGAAACCTCCAAGTCCTCCTAACACTTCTGGGCGCATTGTTTTCTTAACATGCTCCTTAATCAATTCAACAGATTTATATCCTGCCTCTAAACTAACGCCTGCTGCTGCATAATGTTCTGCCATACTCTACTCCTTTACCTCATCTTTATAATCTTGTAAATCTTCTGGATATTCACCTGTACAACAAGCTAAACAGCTTGTTTCAGGCACACACTTTTTAAAGTTTTCAACACTTAAGAAACGCAATGAATCCACCTGGAACAATTGTTCCATATCATCTACTGTATAGTTAAATGCCGCCAAATCTTTTTGTGCCGTTGAGTCCGCTCCATATAAACAAGGATATCTCAACATTGGCGAAGCTATACGTAAATGCACTTCTTTTGCGCCTGCCTCTTTTAATAATTGACAAATTCGACGTGATGTAAAACCTTTCACAACACTATCATCTATTAAATAAACTCTTTTATCTTTAACAACCGAACTGATCGCATTTAAACGAACACGCATACCTTGCATTCTTTGTTGTTCTGTCGGACGAATAAATGTAGAACCAATATAACGGTTTTTAATCAATCCCGTTTCATATGGTACATTCAATGTTCTGGCAAAACTTGCAGCTGCACTTAAAGCTGAATCAGGAACACCAACAACGATATCCGCTTCAATATTCTCTTCTTTAGCTAAATAATAACCACATTGTTTTCTTACTTCATGAACCGTTAAACCATTATGAACGCTATCCGGTCTAGAATAATATACATACTCTAAAGCACAAGCCTTCGTTTCTGCTTCTTCAATAATTTGACTAGACTTCATACCTTCGCAATTGAAACAAATCAATTCACCTGGATTTACTTCACGAATAAATTCTCCACCAAGAATTGGGAACGAACAAGTTTCGCTACTGATACAATATCCTTCATCTACCTTGGCAATATATAAAGAGCGAATACCATGAGGATCTCTTACTACGTACAAACTGTCTTTTGTGACAACCATGAATGTATAAGCACCACTCATCATACGACAAGCTTTCGCAATTTTTTCTTCAAAAGAACCTGGATTCAACTGAATCAAATGTGCTAATAATTCTGAATCACTTGTTCCTTGAAAGATCAATCCTTCATTTTCTAATTTCGTTCTTAAAGAAATCGCATTCGTGATCATCCCACTTGATACAACCGCAAAATATCTTTGGTGACTACGCACCATAATCGGCTGAACATTTTCTAATTGAGAATCATTTTTTGTGGCCATACGAAGTTGACCAATCGCAATATCACCCTCCAAAGAATTTAATGTATCTTGTTTTAAATTCTCAGATAATAATCCTAATCCCTTTTTACAAACAACATTTTCTCTATCACTAACAGCCACACCAACACCATCTTGTCCACGATGCTGAATGGCATGCATTGCTAAATAGATGTTCTGGGCGGCTTGTTCTACATTGAACAAGCCTACGATCCCAGAAGAATCTTGAACTACCTTTTGCATCGTCATTCTACTTCACCTGCTTATGTGTAAAGTAACGAACACCATTTGCGAAAATATCCTGGTCTTTATTTCCAGCAATATTCTGGAACAAGCCTTTTTCATAACGCTCACTGTGACCCATCTTACCAAAGATTTTTCCATCTTCAGAGAAGATACCTTCGATTGCCATACTTGAACCATTCAAGTTGTCTTTTCCATCCATTGTTGGAACACCCTTTTCATTTACATATTGTGTTGCAACCTGACCATTTTCAATCAATTTATTTAATACTTCTTCACTCGCAACAAATTTACCTTCACCATGACTAACAGCAACTGAATATACGCTTCCAGCTTTCATACCTGCAAGCCAAGGAGAAGCATTACTTGTAATACGAGTACGTGCAATATGAGAAACGTGACGATTGATATTATTTCTAAATAATGTTGGATTTTCCGCATCCAATTTTTCAATATCACCATAAGGCAATAATCCAGATTTGATCAATGCCTGGAATCCATTACAGATACCTAAAATCAAACCATCATTTGCACGCATTGTATCAATTGCTTGTGCAATCTTTGGATTTCTTAATACATTCGCAATAAATTTACCTGAACCATCTGGTTCATCACCACTACTAAATCCACCAACAATCATTAAGATTTGTGCTGTACTAATTTCTTTGGCTAAAGTTTCGATACTCTTTTGAATGTTTTCTACAGTTAAGTTATTAAATACAATTTGTTTAACTTCTGCACCAGCACGTTCAAACTTAGCTGTTGTATCAAATTCACAGTTTTGTCCAGGGAAAATAGGAATAATTACTTTTGGTTTTTCCACAACAACCTTAGACATTGGTACTTCTGCATCATTTAATGGAGTTTCTAAAGTATCTTTTCCTTCATCCACGATCATTGGATAAATTTCACTATAACGCTTTGTCCAAGCCTTTAATGCATCTTCAATTTCAACAGTTTCATCATTTAATACAATCTTAGAATCATCATTTAAAATACCAATCAATTCTAAATGTTCATCTTGAATGCTTTCTGTAGCTTCCACAATCATTGAACCCAAATTGAATCCATATACATCTTCTTCTGTGCTGATCGCAACACCAACTTTAGATCCAAATGCCATTTTCGCAATAGTTGCACCTAGACCACCAAATTTAATTGTGCTTGCCGCAACAATTTTCTTTTCTTGCATTAATTTATGAACCGTTTCAAAATTTTCTTTTAATTGTTCATAATTTGGAACATTATTTTTAACTGGCGTATGCTTTACCAAATATACATAGTCTCCGGGATTTTTAAATGAAGCCGAAACAATATCATCTGTTTTAGCTGTAGTTACCGCAAATGTAATCACTGTTGGAGGTACATGAATATCTTTATACGTTCCACTCATAGAGTCTTTTCCACCAATACTTGGTGTTTCAAATGCCAATTGAGCATCAATCAAACCTAATAAAGCTTCAAATGGTTGTCCCCATTTTTGTGCATCGGCACCTAAACGTTCAAAATATTCCTGATTTGATAAACGACACTTCTTATAGTCAGCACCCAATGCTGTGATACGAGCTAATGCTTCAACAACTGAATAACTAGCACCTAAATATGGAGAATATTTAGATACTTTTGGATCATATCCATATGTCATAACCGAACAAGTGTTTGTCATTCCATGCACTGGCAATTTTTGTACAGAACCTTCTTCAGGAGTTAATTGATATTTACCTCCAAAAGGCATCAACACTGTACTCTTACCAATAGAAGCGTCAAACATTTCTGCCAAACCAATTTGACTTGCGACATTCGCATCTTGTAATACTGTATTTAAATCTGAGTTTACTGCATCAAATGGATGTTCATCATATTCATTTTCGCAAACATCAACAATCTGGTGCTGGCGAACACCGTTCGTATCCAAGAATGCACGAGACATATCAACAATTGTTTTCCCACGCCATTTCATGACTAAACGATTTGTATCTGTTACATCTGCAACTTTGATAGCTTCTAAGTTTTCTTTATACGCTTCTTCTTTGAATTTTTCAAAATCCTTAGCCTCGATACATACAGCCATACGCTCTTGTGATTCACTAATAGCTAATTCTGTACCATCTAAGCCTTGATATTTAACTGGAACTGCATCTAAGTTGATATTCAATCCATCTGCAAGTTCACCTACGGCAACACTAACTCCACCTGCTCCAAAGTCATTCGCCTTTTTAATTAATTTTGTACAAGTAGGATTTCTAAATAAACGCTGTAATTTACGTTCAATCAAGGCATTTCCCTTTTGAACTTCACTTGAACATTTTTCCAAACTTGTTTCATTATGTTCTTTACTAGAACCTGTAGCTCCACCGATTCCATCACGACCAGTAGCTCCACCAATCATAACGATAATATCGCCAGCTTCTGGTTTTTCACGTTTAACATGTGATTTAGGAGCCGCACCTACAACAGCACCAACTTCCATACGTTTCGCAACATAGCCATCATCATAAATTTCATCTACAAATGTAGTTGCCAAACCAATTTGGTTACCATAACTTGAATAACCTTGAGCAGCGGTTTTTGAAATCTTAGATTGAGGCAATTTGTGCTCTAATGTTTCACTAATTGATTTTGTGATGTCTCCAGCCCCCGTAATACGCATAGCTTGATATACATAGCTACGTCCTGATAATGGATCACGAATAGCTCCACCAATACATGTACTTGCTCCACCAAATGGTTCAATTTCTGTTGGGTGATTATGTGTTTCATTTTTAAACATCAACAACCATTGTTCATCTTTTCCATCTACATCCACTGTAATTTCTACACTGCAAGCATTGATTTCATCGGTAATCTCCATATCATCAAGTTTACCTTGTTTACGAAGATACTTGCCGGCGATAGTAGCCATGTCCATCAATGTTTTTTCTTTACGATTTCCATGAACTTCCTGACGTAATTTTAAATATTTATCATAAGAAGCCTGTAACTCATCTGACAATGTATCCAAATGGAAATGTACATCATCTAATACAGTTTCAAAAGTAGTATGACGGCAGTGATCTGACCAATATGTGTCTAGAACACGAAGTTCAGTCATTGTGCAATCTCTTTTTTCTTCCTTTTCAAAATAACGTTGAACATGCTCAATGTCCGCTTGAGACATGGCCAACCCTAAAGTCTGACGTAAAGAATCTAATTCTTCTTTCGTCTTTGTTGTAAATCCTTCTAATACAGGAACATCTTTTACTTCAACGTCCTGATCATCTACTAATACAGAAAGGTCTTTAACGCGCGCTTCAACAGGGTTAACAATATAATGTGTAATTTTATTAAGTGTTTCTTCATCTACTGGGTTTGCGAACACTAATAAAGTCCCTGAATGAATACGTACTGTTTGTTTGTTGTTCAAAAGCATCAAACATTGCATTGCACTGTCTGCTCTTTGATCATATTGACCTGGCAAAAATTCATATGCCAAATATGATTTACCTGTTAAATCTACAGAATCATATACATCATCTGTAACAACTTCGCTACAAACATTTTTCTTCAATAATTCAATATCATTTTCGTCGGCATCAAAAATATCATATAAATTGTATTTTGTAAGACCAAAATTTTCTTTTAAAGATAAAGATTGTCTTAATTCAGCAGCTAACGATTCACTTTCAACTTGAAACTGTTCTTTTTTATGAACAAAAATACGAGTATCCATTTCTTTCTCCTTATTCAACAATTGACTGTTCTAATACTTTTTGTGCTTGTTCTTTTTTAAACGCAACAATTTTATCCTGTAATGACTTATCATTTAGCCCAATCATCTGGCAAGCTAAAATAGCTGCGTTTCTTGCCCCTGATTTTCCAATTGCGACAGTCGCAACAGGAACACCTTGAGGCATTTGTACTGTCGATAATAATGAATCCAATCCACCTAAAGCAGATGTCTGAATAGGGATTCCAATAACTGGCAACGGTGTAGAGCTAGCTAAAACTCCAGCTAAATGTGCTGCTCCTCCAGCTGCCGCAATAATAACCTGAATTCCACGTTCACACGCTGTTTTTGACAATTCCAAAACCGCTTCCGGCGTACGGTGAGCACTTAACACACGAACTTCATAGCCAACTTGAAAATCGTCTAATTGTTTCATGCAGCCTTCCATACTAGGTAAGTCTGAACGAGAACCCATCACAATTAAAACACGCTTTGTTTCCATAAATGACCTTCCTTTCAAAACAAAAAAAGCGCACCTATAGTAGGCGCGCTTAAAAAAGCAATTCTTCTCTATCAATTGTGGTAAATCTTCTTAAGACCATAAGTAAGACCTCCAAAATCAGAAAAACACTTCTGCAATATTATAATACCTAAAATCAACTCAAATGACAACCTATATTTCATGAAAGTTATGCTCTAGGCATAAACAATTTATATTTTCTTAAATCAAATATATAAAATTTCTCCCCATACAAGAAAATCCTGCACCAACATTAAGTTAGTACAGGACTATATTTTGCCCTAATATCCATTAGGATACATCATATGTTATTTATTCACAATATAAGCCGTCGCAATGGATTGAGCCCAATTATAAATAGATGTTGTATGCATTCCTTTGATATTCTTGTTTCTTAAGCAATATGTCTTAGTAGAGTCTACAGGTAAATAACCACACAATTCACTTTGTCGAACTAAAGCATTATGATAATTCTCTTTAGATACATCATTATCGGATGTATACATACCAGCATCTAGATAAGCATCTAGTTGTTCATCACTCAAACGACCAAAGTTATTTGTAGCACCTGTTCTTAAAATAAAGTTAATGCCTGTATCGTCTGGTGAGCCATAAGAGAAACCTAGATATGTTGCATCCCAACTATCTGTTTGAGCATCATCCTGCACAGTATTTATGACCGTATTAAATTCAACTGTATTGGCTTTAAAATCAATTCCAATCGCATTTAAGCATTTCTGTAAAACCGGAATCAAAGAATCCAAAGAATCCTTATCTTTATTTGCCAAGAAACGAACCGTTAATTTTTCACCATCTTTATAACGATATCCATCATCTGCCAATGTATATCCTGCATCTTCTAAGATTTGGTTTGCCTTTTCAACATCATAATCATAATAAGTGACACCATCTACTTTTTCTTCATTACGAATCATTTTTCCATTATTTAAAGAAACAGGATTTCCAAAAGTACCAGGCTTATAAGCCATACCATCAATTTGATAGTAATTATCAATATATTCTTGCGCATTAAATCCATATCCGATGGCTTTTCTTACCGCAACATCACTACAAGCTCCCACATAAGAGTTAAAGATAATAAAACTTTCACGATCACTCGGATAAGAATCAACAGATAAACTTTTATTTTTTTGTACAGATTTAATTTTATTTGCCTCAATCACATCCGGAATATAGTCCACTGTTCCATTTTCCAATTCTTTGACTTCTGTTGAAGTATCAGTCTTTTTAATCATAATCTTAGAAATTTGATACTCTCCTTTTTTCGTCTTAAACTTTGAATTTGAAACTAAACTAGCTCCACTTGTCTTCTCAAACTTCTTTAACACATAAGCGCCCGTTCCAATTGGCTTACCATTCTTCTTTTCAATACTTTCTGTTTTTCCTTTTTTATAATTTAAATATTCTGAACTACAAATCTTCTGTGTTCCAAGTGTAGAAACCGCATCAATTCTAGGCTTATCCAAATGGAAAACAACTGTATAATTATCTGGTGTTTCAACTCCAGTAAAGCTAGATGCATCTGCATCATGATATTCACTATAACCATCTAAAAAATCAACGTTGTTCGCAAAACGACCTGTATAGCTTGGATCGGCCATAATTGTAAATGTTGTCTGCACATCTTTTGAAGTAAACTTGGATCCATCACTAAAATGGATGCCTTTCTTTAATTTAAAAGTCATTGTCTTGCCATCTTCACTGATTTCAGGTAAGGACTTAGCCAAATCTGCAACTAACTCTCCTTTTTTGTTGTATTTCAACAACCCTTGATAAACCAAATCAACGACATAAGAATCATTTGTCGTTTGGTAATACATGGGCGAAAAAGTTCCATTCATTTCTGAACTCAACCCAACTGTCAACACTTGATCATTACCTGCAGCTTTTGCGCTACATCCACACATCAACAAAGCCATTCCACATGCTAATAAATTTTTATACATTCTCTTTTACCTCCTAATTATTTATTCTTTGTACCACCACCAGTCAGCTAACACTTTTCATCACTCTCCTTATAAATAAAAAATCCTGCATCAAATTAAAAATTTGACACAGGACAGAATATCAAAATAATCTGCGGTACCACCTGAATTGGTATACTTATACCCACCTCTAGAATGCCATCACATTCGATCCATTTAACGCACGGAACACGTCGCAGCTACTCAGAAACACTTTTCACCTTGCCCTTGAAAGTCCATTTGCTAAGTCGTAATAATCTAGCTTCCACCCTGACTAGAATCTCTTTGTATACGGTCCTTAGTTTGATCTCTTTCGCATCGGTTGTCTATAGGATACACCAAATAAAATCTGTTTTCAACATTTTTTCAAGTTATTTACATTTTTTTCAAGAAAAAGAGATATGTCTCCATATCCCTTTCGTATTAATCGTCAATATAAGCTGTAGCCATTGATTGTGACCAAATAAATGTAGAAGATGTATTCAAACCTTTTACTTTCTTATTACGTAAACAATACGTTTGTACACCATCTGTTGGTAAGTATGCACATAGTTCTGCTTGACGAACATAAGCCTTTAAGTAAGCAGCAGCTGAAGCCTCTTTATCAGCTGTATAAGCACCTGCAGCTAAGTATGAATCTAATTCATCATCTTTTAAACGAGCGAAGTTATTTACACCCTTCGATTGAATCAAGTAATCAACACCTGTATCTTCAGGACTTCCATAAGAGAATCCTAAGTAAGATACATCCCAATCACCAACAGCTGAATCATCACCTACAGTTGAAATAACTGTATTAAATTCTACAGTATTTGCCTTGAAGTCGACACCAAGTTCGCCCCATTGTTTTTGTAACATAGGAATCAATGTATCCATCGCATCTTTTTCTTTTGTAGCCAAGAACTTAATGCTTAATTTTTGACCATTTTTTTCACGAATACCATCACTACCAACAGTCCATCCCACATCATCTAAGATTTGTTTAGCTTTTTCTACATCATAATCATAGTAAGTAGCACCATCTACTTTTTCTTCACCACGAATATAAGCGCCATTTGCCCCAGATACTGGGTTACCAAACATGCCTGGTACATATGCCAATTTTGCATCTTTATCATCTAATTTATAATAGCTTGCGATATAGGCTTCACGATCAAATCCATAAGCCAAAGCTTGACGAACAGCCTGATCTTGGCATGCACCTGCAGCTGTATTCATAAACAAGAAGTCTTCACGATCACTTGGATACGAATCCATAGTCAAACCTTTATCTTTGTCTTTGGCAACTGTGTTGATTTTATTCGCATCTACTACATCTGGAATATAATCGACAGTTCCATTTTCTAATTCTTTGATTTCAGTCGAAGTCTCCGTTTTCTTGATCATAATCTTAGAAATCTGATATTCTCCATCTTTGGCTTCAAAATTTTCATTTCGATCCAATGAAGCTCCCTCTGTTTTAGAGAATGATTTTAATTTATAAGGACCTGTTCCAATAGGATTACTATTGTTCTTTTCAACATTCGAAGTTTTTCCCTTCTTATACTTCAATGTTTTTGCACTACAAATTTTTTGTGTTCCCAAAGTCGATTCTGCATCGATTTTTGGTTTAGACATGCGGAATACAACGGTATAATCATCCGGTGTTTCAATACCTGAGACATCTTTGGCATCTCCATCATGATATTCGCTATATCCATTTAAGAAATCAACATTACTTGAAAAACGTCCTGTATAGCTTGGATCGGCCATAACGCTAAACGTTGCCTTTACATCTTTTGAAGTAAATTTAGATCCATCACTGAATTTAACACCTTTCTTCAATTTAAATGTCATTGTTGTTCCATCATCACTAATAGTAGGCAGTTCCTCTGCTAATTCTGGAACTAAATTGGCATCCTTGTCATATGCCAATAATCCTTGATATACCAAGTTAACAACATTCGAATCGTTTACCGTTTGATAATACATGGGAGAAAAATCTCCATTCATTTCTGTAAACAATCCAACTGTTAATGTTTGTTCTTTACCAGAACCTGATCCCCCTGCAGAACATCCTGCAAGTACAAATGCCATGCCTAGGGCACATACACTTCTCTTATTCATAATTCTTCCTCTTCTCTTTTATGTAAATCATTATAATATTTTCTGTAACTATTTCAATTACTTTTTCATTTAATTTCTGTAACAATATAATTTATTTTATATAAAAGAAAAAAGCCTATCTTTTATGATAAGCTTCATATAATTCATTCTTTTTGCAAGCCATTTCTTTAGCAACTAAACCAATAGCTTCTTTTGTACGCATTCCAGATTCAATATATTCATCCACTTTCGTAATGGCTGTATACATATCAAATACAACGTCATCTTGTTTAAAGCCATCCATGACAATAACCATTTCACCTTTACAAGTAGCCGCTACTTCTAACACTTCTTCAATCGTTCCACGAATATATTCTTCGTGCACTTTTGTAAGTTCTCTAGCTAAACACATTTGACGATTTCCCAATACTTCCAACATATCTTGTAAAGTATCCTCAATACGATGAGGTGCTTCATAGAAAATAGTTGTATAAGGAATTGTTTTGATTTCTTCTAGCTGTTTCTTTCTTTTTGAACTCTTATTGTCTAAAAAGCCATAGAACAAATAGTGATAACAACTCAATCCACTCGCAACCAATGCATTCATAGCTGCGTTGGCACCTGAAACAGAAACTACATTAAATCCATGCGAAATGGTTTCTTGAACTAATTTCTGTCCTGGATCTGAAACCAAAGGGTAGCCTGCATCGGAAACTACCGCAACATTTTCGCCATTTTCTAATCGTTCAATGATTTTAGGAATACTGACCTGTTGATTATGTTCATGATGCGACATCAACATTGTATCAATTCCATATGCCATTAAAAGTTTTTTTGTATTACGCGTATCCTCAGCTGCAATGACACTCACTTCTTTTAAAATATCCAAAGCTCTAGGTGTCATTTCCTGCAAATTTCCAATAGGTGTAGGAACCAAATACAATGTGGAAACATCCGATTCAAAACTCTTCTGTCTAATCATTAATTAATTCCTTGTCTGGCCACAATTCTTTGAAATCCACAAACAAGACTTCTTCTTTGTTCTCTAACTTAGCCTGTTTTTGAAGAACGTTCATACTTGAAATACGATACTTCTTGTCTTTATATGCCACAGTTGAATTGATTTTTGGCAAATCCTTGCGCATTCTTGTATATTCTTCATTTTCAAAACGTAAACAACACATTAGTTTTCCACACTGTCCACTCAACTTTTGAATATTCAATGCCAACAACTGGTTTTTAGCCATATTGATTGATACCGTATCAAAATCTGACATGAATCTTGAGCAGCAGCACTCCATACCGCAGTTTCCAATTCCACCGACAATTTTAGCCTTGTTTCTTGGACCCACTTGTCTTAATTCTATACGACAATGTAAGTGTTGTGCTAGATCTTTCAATAGTTGTCTAAAATCTACACGATCATCAGATACATATGTAAAAATAACTTTTGTACGATCCAATGTATATTCAGAACTAATCAAATGCATATCCAACTTCAAATTTGCGACACACTCGTGACAAATCTTCATAGCTTCTTTAGCTCTTTCTACATTTTCCTCTTTACACTTAATATCTTCGGGTGTTGCCTTACGCAATACCGGCTTGATATCTCCTTTTACTTTGGAAGCATCAAAATCAACGGTAGGGACACAAACCTTTCCTAATTCTTGTCCACGTACCGTTTCTACAACAACGATATCATTTGTATAGTATTTTACATTTGACCCGAAAGTGTAGGCTTTTTTTGATTCTTCAAACTGAATATAAACAATATATTTATATGTTACTTTTCCTTCTGTATTCACTAAATCACAGCCTTCCTAATATCATAATAAAGCTTATCCATAAATAAACCTAAATCGACTGGTCGATATAACATATCCATATTCTCAATCAAAATCGAATATAGTTTTACTTTTTTTTCTAAAGGTAAATTTACCCTATCATTTTTTACATAGAATAAAACCCATTGAATCCACAATTGTATCCAATCCTTATTCATGCGTTCAGACTTACTCACAAATACACTTGTCTGCATCTTTTCAATTTGTGCAAAAGAAGATGCCTGCTCAATATATTCAAGTGCAACTTGTTTTAACTCTTCAAAATCAGGCAAAGACAACAATTCAATAGCCTTATCATACGTATATCCAGATTCAGCCAACATCTTTGCGTTTTCTTCACTTGTATTTTCAAGCAACAAGTGTTCACAGCTTTCCGGCTTAAAACAAATAGCCTGACATCTAGATTGAATAGTCGGTAATACATTGGATTTTTCATCCGCAATTAATATACCATAAATCCCTTCACTTGGCTCCTCTAAAAACTTCAACAAGCTATTTGAAGCATCTGGCGTAGCCTTATCATAATGATCTAGAATATAGATTCTGGCATTTTGTTTTCCTGCACTCGTTGATTCAAAAAATGCCTGTAAATCCACTATATCTTTCTTTTTAATACGATCATTCGATATAATCATGTAATCTAAAGATTCTTCATTCTCTATCCGCTTACAGCTTTCACATTCTTGACACGCAAAACCATCAAAATCTGTATGTTCGCACACAATACTTTGGGCAAATAAGAGGGCTGTTTCTAATTTACTTGAACCTTTTGGTCCGTGAAATAAATAGGCATTCGCAACTTTTTTATTTTTTAAAGCATTTGACAATGTCTGATAAACGATTGGCTGTGCCTTTTTTAGATACTCTTTATTCATATTCTTTGATTACCTTTAAGACACATTCCATGGCACTTTTTAAAACCTCTTCCTTACAAGGCTCGGCATCAATCACTTCAATACGCTCTGGATACATGGATACTAATGTTTCATAGCCTTGACGCACAGCTTTATGGAATGAACTTTCTTCTTGGTCCAAACGATTCAAATCGCCACGAAGATTCATACGTTTTTTACCCGTTTCTACACTAACGGATAAAAATAGAGTCTTTTCAGGCATACATCCATCAATCGCAAACTGATTGATATCCCATACTTCTTTTAAACCTATTCCTCGTGCAATTCCTTGGTATGCCAAACTTGAATCAATGAAGCGATCACACAATACGATCTTCTTATTTTCCAATGCTGGAAGAACAACTTCTTTTAAATGTTGTCTACGACTTGCCGCATATAATAATGCTTCTGTACGATCATCCATTTCTGTATTGTTTACATCTAATAATATATTACGAATGGATTCAGCAATCTTGCTTCCGCCTGGCTCACGAGTATAAATGCAGTCGTATCCCATTTTGATCAATTCTTCTTGTACCGCTTTACATACGGTTGTTTTTCCTGATCCATCATTTCCTTCAAATGTTATAAATACACCTTGTTTCATATTTTTCCTCACCATATATATTCAATAATTATTATTTTCTAATATCTATTTCTCATTTAAACATAGCGTTCTTCGGTTTTCAAGTGATTATTAATATCATATTTTACGGTTTTCAACTATATTCAGACATCAAAAAATACAGTTTTCAAAAAAATACCCATAAGAATTCAACTTATGGGTATTTCTTAATTATAATGTTTTTCCTGTCAACATTGTGTAAGCTTGAAGATATTTTTCAATAGTCTTATCCACAATCTCTTGAGGAAGTGTCCAGTCATTACCTGGATTTGCCTTTAGCCAGTCACGCGCAAATTGTTTGTCAAATGATGGTTGCGAATGACCCGCTTCATATCCATCTGCAGGCCAGAAACGAGAACTATCAGGAGTTAACATTTCATCGCCAATAACGATATTACCATTTTCGTCTAAACCAAATTCAAATTTTGTATCCGCAATAATAATCCCTTTGCTTAAAGCATATTCAGCACATTTTTTATATAAAGCGATTGTACAATCTTTGATCTTAGTTGCATATTCTTCACCATGTCCTGGGAAGTGTTTTTCTAAGTGCGCAATACTTTGTTCAAAAGAAATGTTTTCATCATGATCACCAATTTCAGCCTTTGTACTAGGTGTATAAATTGGTTCTGGAAGTTTTTGTGATTCTTGTAATCCTTCTGGAAGTTCAATACCACAAACCTTTCCTGTTTCTTGGTAGCTAGCCCATCCACTACCTGTGATGTAACCACGAACAATACATTCGATTGGAAGCATGTTCAATTTACGGCATAACATTGATTTTCCTTCAAATTTTTCTTGTTGGAAATATTCCGGCATATCCTTTGTATCCACACTAATCATGTGGTTTGGTAAGATATCTCTTGTGTAATCAAACCAGAATTTTGACATCTGCGTTAAAACAGTTCCTTTTTTTGTCACCTCATTGTTTAGAATTACATCAAAACAACTGATACGATCTGTCGCAACCATAATAAGGTTGTCTTTATTGTCGTAAATCTCACGTACTTTTCCTTCTTTAATTGGTTTTAATTCCTGCATCTCGAATCTCCTTTTCTGCGTACAAGACAAAGATACAACTAAAACAAATTTAACACAATATCAAAATAAGGAAATCCTAAGATTTCCTTACAAATTTTTAACATTTAATGCACGAATCGCATTTAATACGGCAATGATCATAACGCCAACGTCCGCAAAAATCGCAAGCCACATATTCGCAATACCAATGGCACCTAAAATCAAACAAACGAGTTTAATACCAATCGCAAAATAAATATTCTCATATACAATATGAATACACTTCTTTGCGATCTTAATGGCTTTAGAAATCTTTAATGGATCATCATCCATCAAAACAATATCTGCCGCCTCAATGGCTGCATCACTGCCTAACGCACCCATCGCAATACCAATATCGGCTCTTGATAATACAGGAGCATCATTGATTCCATCTCCAACAAAGGCAAGATTTTCTTTTGGCTGTTTTAAAGATAATAGTTCTTCAACTTTATTCACCTTATCTTGAGGCAACAATTCCGAATACACTTTATCAATATGTAATTCAGAAGCCACTTTATCTGCCACACTTTTTACATCCCCAGTCAACATGACTGTTTGTTTAATGCCAGCCTTCTTTAATGCTTCAATAGCCTCTTTGGCATGTGGCTTCAACATATCCGAAATCACAATGTGACCTGCATATTTGCCATCAATAGCCATATGTACAATGGTTCCTACAGAATGGCATTCTTGATAAGGAATATTATACATCTTCATTAATTTATCATTACCTGCAAGTACTTGCACTCCATCAATTACAGCTTTAACACCATGACCACTTATTTCTTCTACATTTTCAATACGAGATTTATCGATTGTATTCCCATACGCCTTTAATAAACTTTTAGAAATAGGATGCGTCGAATAACTTTCAGCCATTGCCGCATACTCTAATAATTTCTCTTCTGGAATAGTCGCATGATGAATGCCTGCCACCTCAAATACACCTTGTGTCATTGTACCTGTTTTATCAAATACAACATATTTACAGGATGCCAAAGCCTCTAAATAGTTGGATCCTTTAACCAAAACGCCCTGATTGCTGGCACCACCAATTCCGGCAAAGAAACTCAAAGGAATACTAATCACCAATGCACATGGACAAGAAATAACTAAGAATGTTAAGGCACGATATAGCCATGTACCAAAGTCAGCAGGATTTGATATAATCAAATTGAATACAGGTGGAAGTAAAAACAATGCCAAAGCACTATAACATACGACTGGCGTATAAATTCTCGCAAAACGTGAAATAAACGCTTCTGAACGAGATTTCTTACTTGACGCATTTTCAACCAAATCCAAAATTTTTGATACAGTGGATTCCCCAAATTCTTTTGTTGTCTTAATTTTTAATAAGCCAGTCATATTGATGCAGCCACTGATTACTTTATCATTTTCACTGACTTCTCTAGGCAAGCTTTCCCCTGTTAAAGCCGCTGTATTTAGAGTAGAACTTCCTTCAACCACAATTCCATCAATAGCTACTTTTTCTCCAGGCTTAACCACAATGATTGTACCGATTTCAACTTCATCTGGATCTACCTGTTCAAGATTTCCATCCTCATCTTCAACATTGGCATAATCCGGACGAATATCCATTAATTCCGTAATGTTTTTGCGACTCTTACCTACCGCATAACTCTGGAACCATTCCCCAATCTGATAGAACAACATAACAGCTGTTGCTTCATCAAAAGATTTCAAACCAATAGCGCCTACTGTTGCGACAGCCATCAAAAAATTCTCATCAAATACCTGACGATTTCTAATTCCTTTAAAAGCCTTAAGAAGAATATCATAACCAATTTCTAGATAGGCCACTAGAAACAAAGAAATTTCAATATATTCAGGTAGTTTTGCGACCTTAATCATAATAAAAAGAATACTCGCAACAATAATTCGCTTTAACATCTTCTTCTGTTTCTTGTTCATACTTATCTCTACCTCTCCAAAAATATTAATTGTTCAATCATTCAACTATAATAATTGAAAAATAGAGATGCTTTCGCACCTTACTTTTCATTAAAAGAAAATTTCGCAATCATCTTCAACTTTTTTACAATTTTCTAAAACTCGAGCCATAACTTCTTTAGGTTGAACTCCATCTTCAAATTCAACATTCATCTTTAACATCATGAAGTTTACAACTGCACTCTTAACACCTTCTGTACTATTAGCAGCTACTTCCATTTTGTTTGCACAGTTTGCGCAATCTACATCAATCTTATAACTCTTTTTCATATTATTTTCCTCCACACTTGAATAATTGATCATATATTCAACTTTATTACACTTTCATTATATAGGATTCATACATGATGTCAATAACTTTTTGACAATTGTTCAATCATTCAACTATAATAAATAAAAAAGGAGAACATATGATTGGTACACATTGTGACTGCAAGCCTAAAAACACAGAATTAGTACAAGAAGTAAAAGAAAACATGCCGGCCTTTGATGAAATTATGAACCTATCAGATTTCTTTAAAGTCATGGGCGATAGTACACGCCTTCAGCTTTTATTATCCCTTCAACAAAGCGAAATGTGCGTATCAGATTTAGCCAACGTACTCGATATGACGAAATCTGCCGTATCACATCAATTAAAGGCACTACGCCTTTCTAAACTCATCAAATCTAGAAAAGAAGGAAAGACAGTCTACTATTCATTAGATGATGAACATATTGAAACCATTCTAGGCATGGCTTTTGATCATACAAAGGAACATTAAGAGGAAGATCGATTCTTCCTTTTTTTATGCCCTTTTTTCTAAAATTCAAACGCAAAACAAAGTCGATTATGTAATTGAGACATATGTATCATATATGCAAAACATACAAAAATTTGTCATATAAAACAGATAACGTTTACATTGATAAAAAGACTTGAATTTTGAAATTATGAGAACTAAAATACCTTCTTATAGAAAAACGAATTTTGTCTTAATTCGTAAATTCACGGATTATTTCTGTCGTTTTTTTATTATTTTGAAAGGAGGAGCTATGGAAGAGTTCACAAAAGAACTACTCGACCAGTTAAACGTCGACACTGCGTTTACTATCGGTCCCTTTGCGATTAGTGAATCGGTTGTCATCACGTGGGTTGTCATGGCTATACTTGTTTTACTTTCTGCTTGGTTAACTCGAGGACTCAAAGTTCATAATCCAGGCAAAAAACAAATTGTAGCGGAAAGTATTGTCATATGGCTAGATGATTTTACGATATCCATGCTTGGTGAAAATGCCAAAGAATATTCTACATACATTTCGACCATCCTATTATATATAGGACTTGCGAATATCATTGGCATATTTGGTATGAAACCCCCAACCAAAGATATGAATGTCACTATCGCCTTAGCACTTATGAGTATTGTATTAATTGAAGTTAGTGGTATACGAACAAAAGGATTGAAAGGCTGGATCAAAAGCTTTACTCAACCTGTCGCTGTAGTTACACCCATCAATATCCTTGAGATATTTACACGTCCTTTATCTCTATGTATGCGTCTATTCGGCAATGTCATTGGTGCCTTCGTCATAATGGAAATGATCAAAATGGTCGTTCCCGTCTTTATACCTACTGTATTTAGCTTGTACTTTGATTTCTTTGATGGATTCATTCAAGCTTATGTATTCGTCTTTTTAACATCACTATTTATCGCAGAAGCGACAGAAACAGAATAAATTAGGAGGAAATAAAAATGAGTTTAACAGCAATCGGAGTTGGAATGGCAGCACTTGCCGTTATTGGTGGAGGATTAGGTATTGGTTTTGCGACAAGCAGTGCCGTAAAAGCCATCGCTCAACAGCCAGAAGCTCACGGAAAAATTCGTAGCACCTTATTAATTGGTGCAGCTTTAGCTGAAGCAACAGCCATCTACGGATTTGTATTAGGTATTTTAATCATCTTAATGGTGAAATAGGTGGGATAATCTATGTTAAGAATTGATTCCAATATTCTTTGGATAATCATCAACCTACTTATCTTATATGCACTGATGAAGCATTTTCTATTTCAACCAGTACATGACATTCTTGAAAAAAGAAAACAAGAAATAGAATCTGATTTTGCCTTGGCAAATCAAAAGAAACAAGAAGCTCTTGAATCAAAAAATAAAGCAGATCAACAGCTTGCAAATATGCAAACAATTTGTGATGGCATGCTAGCGGATGCAAAAGAAAAAGCCAGCCTTGAATATGAACAAATTATTGCAGATGCAAACATGAAATCCGATGAAATGATTGAACAAGCTCGCATCAAAACGATTGAAGCTGCCAATGAGGAAAAGGCAAAAGCTAAATCTGAAATTGCAGATTTGATCAATAAAGCGGCTGATAAAATCACAAACACAAAAAGCGATGAAAAACTATATGATGATTTTTTAAAGGAAATGAAATAAATGAACAACGAAAATTTAAACGCAACCTTACGCTGTGTAACAAGGCCTAGTGCAGCGCAAGAAGAAAAAATAAAGACATTCCTTAAAAATAAATACCAGGCCGAAAATATCACACTAACCATCTCTATTGATCCAAGTGTACGTGGAGGCTTTATTCTAAACGCAAACAACGACGAATACGATTGGTCTACGCGTTCTCGCCAACAACAGCTTCAAGAACAAATTCAGGCGGCTCGAGATAAAGCTATTCAAATGAAAAAAGATGGAACACTTATGTCCATTTTAAAAGAGGCTATCGAACAATTCGAAGCCACTTCCCAAGAAAATGAAGTTGGCTATGTCGAAACAATTGGAGATGGCATCGCAACCATTTCGGGACTAGATCATGCAATGTATGGAGAAGTTGTTGTTTTTGAGAATGGTACAAAAGGAATGGTACTTGATATTACAACCGAAAACATTGGTGTTATTCTATTTGACACAGAAGGTACTATTGGTCAAGGTACAAAGGTTTCTCGTACAAAAAAACAAGCAGGTATGCCAGTCAGCTCTAATTTTCTAGGACGTGTCGTGGATCCACTTGGAAATCCAATTGATGGACTTGGTCCTATTGAAGCCGCTGAAATGCGTCCTATCGAAGAACCCGCCCCAAGCATTATTGATCGTAAACCTGTCACAACCCCTATGGAAACCGGTATTCTATCCATCGATTCTATGTTTCCTATTGGAAGAGGACAGCGCGAATTAATCATTGGGGATCGTCAAACGGGTAAAACTTCAATCGCATTGGATACTATACTAAATCAAAAAGGAAAAGACTGTATTTGTATTTATGTCTCTATTGCCCAAAAGGCAAGTACAGTGGCTAACCTAGTCAATACATTAAAGAAAAATGATGCGATGGGATATACAGTTATTGTAAACTCTACGGCTGCCGATTCAGCCAGCCTGCAATATATTGCCCCTTATTCTGCGACTTCTCTAGCTGAATACTTTATGCATCAAGGCAAAGACGTACTTATTGTCTACGATGATTTAAGCAAACATGCCGTTGCCTATCGTACGATCTCCTTATTACTAGGAAGATCTCCAGGACGTGAAGCCTATCCAGGTGATGTATTCTATTTACATTCTAGACTACTAGAACGTTCTTCTAGATTAAATTCAGGAGGATCCATCACAGCTCTTCCAATCATCGAAACCCAAGATGGAGATGTAAGTGCATATATTCCAACCAACGTTATTTCAATTACCGATGGTCAAATCTTCTTGGAAAGTGATTTATTCTTTGAAGGACAACGACCTGCTGTTAATGTTGGATTATCTGTTAGTCGTGTCGGTGGTGCCGCTCAAACTAAAGCCATGAAAAAGGCATCTGGTTCTTTACGTATCAATTTAGCTCAATACCGTGAAATGAAGGAGTTTACACAATTTGCCTCCGATTTAGATGATGCGACAAAACGACAACTTCAACACGGACAAGTACTTATGGAGCTTTTGAAACAACCTTTAAACCACCCTATGTCACATGCAGACATGGTTATTATTCTAGTAGTTGCAGACGCAGGAATTCTAGATGATTTGAATTCAAAACAAGTCAAAAAAGAAGAAACAAAATTATTAGATTGGTTTAATGAAAATCACAGTGAAATCAGTCGTGAGATCAATACAACTAAAAAACTGGATGACAATTTAAAAACAAGAATCATTACACTAGCTAAACAATATAGAGGACAAGAATAATGTCACAAATCCGAGAAATCAAAGATCGAATGAATGGTATTCAATCGACTATGAAGATCACAAAAGCCATGTATATGATTTCTTCAACCAAAATGAATACGGCCAAACAAAAAGCCGCAAATACCGATCCTTATTTTTACTCATTACGAAAACAGATTTTGACGATCCTTCAAAATCTTCCTGATCACTTTGAGCATCCTTACTTAGATAGTCGAGAATATATTGATGAAAAACATCAAAATAAAGCCATCATATGTGTTACTGGAGATAAGGGGTTGGCCGGTGCCTACAACCTTAATGTTTTAAAGCTCACTGAACAAATCATTAAGGCTCATCCAAACTATAAGCTCTATATGATTGGAGAAGTTGGAAGACAATACTTTTTAAGACGACACATTCCGGTTGAAGAAAGTTTTCTATATACAGCGCAAAATCCAACTTTGAGTCGTGCAAGATCCATTTCGAGTAAAATGCTTGAACTGTATGCTGAAAAAACAATAGATGAAGTATTAATTATCTATACACGTATGGATCAACACAATCAATTTACGGTCGATGTTGAACAGTTACTTCCTTTGTATCGTTTAAATCAGGAAGTTGAAGTTGGTGGACAAACCATTCATTCCATCCAGTTGGAGCCAAGCCCTGCTGAATTATTAAACATTGTCATTCCTGATTATTTATCTGGATTTATTTATAGTTCCCTTGTTGAATCTTATGCATCCGAAAACTTTGCGCGTATGCAGGCAATGGATTCAGCGAATAAAAATGGTGAAGAATTATTAAACAGTTTATCTTTACAATACAATCGTCAAAGACAAGCAAAAATCACTCAAGAAATAACAGAGGTTGCAGCCGGTGCCAAAGCTAGAAGGCAACAGCTACAAAAGAAGAAAAGGAGTCAATCCACATGCAAATAGGAAAAATCACACAAGTTATGGGCCCTGTTGTAGACGTACATTTTGATGAAACGCCACTTCCATATATTCAAACCGCTTTACAGGTTGATAACCACGGCAAAAAAGTTGTAATGGAAGTTATGCAGCACATTGGAACCGATACAGTTCGTTGTATCATGTTATCGCCTAGTGAAGGCTTACAAAAAGATATGCCTGTCTTATCTACAGGAATGGGTATTGAAATTCCAGTTGGAACACAAAATTTAGGTCGTTTGTTTAATGTTTTGGGAGATACAATCGATGGAAAAGAAGCGATCGATACAGATACATATTGGCCTATTCACAGAAAACCACCAAAATTTGAAGATCAATCTCCTGTTACAGAAGTTCTTGAAACAGGAATCAAAGTTATTGACTTATTAGCACCATATGCCAAAGGTGGAAAGATTGGATTGTTTGGAGGTGCCGGCGTTGGAAAAACCGTACTGATCCAAGAATTGATTCGAAATATTGCCAGTGAGCATGGAGGCTATTCCATCTTTACAGGTGTTGGAGAAAGAAGTCGTGAAGGAAACGACTTATATACTGAAATGAGTGAATCCGGTGTAATCAAGAACACTGCACTTGTCTTTGGACAAATGAATGAAAGTCCAGGAGCCAGAATGCGTGTTGCTGAAACCGGACTGACTATGGCCGAATACTTCCGTGATGTTGAACATAAAGACGTTTTATTATTTATCGACAACATTTTCCGTTTTGTACAAGCTGGATCAGAAGTTTCTTCTTTACTTGGACGTATGCCATCTGCCGTTGGATATCAACCTACTTTAGCGAATGAAATGGGACAACTTCAAGAACGTATTTCTTCCACAAAAAACGGATCTGTTACTAGTGTACAAGCTGTATACGTTCCTGCAGATGATTTAACTGATCCTGCTCCTGCAACAACATTCGAACATTTGGATGCGACAACCGTCTTATCTCGTAAAGTTGTTGAACAAGGTATTTATCCTGCTGTAGATCCACTTGAATCAAGTTCAAGAATTCTTCAACCCGATATTGTAGGAGAAGAACATTATGAAACAGCTCAACGTGTTTTACAATACCTTCAAAAATATAAAGAACTACAAGATATTATCGCCATTTTAGGAATGGATGAACTAAGTGATGAAGATAAAACCGTTGTAGCCAGAGCTCGTCGTTTACGTAACTTTATGGCTCAACCATTCCATGTGGCTGAACAATTTACTTCAATTCCAGGAAAATATGTTCCTCTACAAGATACAATCAAAGGCTTTAAGGCGATCTTAGATGGAGAAATGGATGCATATCCTGAAAGTGCTTTTTTCAATGTAGGAACCATTGAAGAAGTCAAAGAAAAAGCGAAAGAAGTATAATCATGGAACTTTTTGATCTAAAAATCATGGCCAGTGATCACGTGTTTTATAATGGTAAAGCACAAGTATTAACGATACACACACCCAATGGAAGTAAACAATTTCTTGCACATCATGCCAAGGCAATCTACGCGATTACGCCTGGGCTTTTAAAAATCCGAAAAGAAGATAATTCTGAGATTGAAGTTGTTAGTGGATTAGGATCCATGATCTTTTCAAACAACCAAGCTGAAGTTTTAGTCGATACATGTGAAACACAAGAAGAACTAGACGCAAGAAGAGCCAAAGAATCTTTAGAACGTGCTAAAGAAAGAATGCGTCAAAAGCAATCCATTCGTGAATATTATATGTCACAAGCCAGTATGGCAAGAGCCTTAGCTCGTTTACAATTTAAAGATAAACACATTAATTAATAAACACATAAAAAAGCCTATACTTTTCATGAAGATATAGGCTTTTTCCCTTTATATAAAGATCTTTTACATTTTTTCTGGTCTCAATTTAGTAAAATCATACATTTTTTCTGACCTCATCCATGAATTACAGAAATATATAAACTAAAAATTCAATCAAATAAAGAGATTTTTAGCTTAAAAGCTCTTTTTACATACAACATTTTATTTTCAATTTATACTTTATTTAAAACAAATATTATAATCAACTGTCAAAAAAACAAGATTTCTCTTGCCCTTAGTTTAATTGATATCTACATTCTTGATTATTGACTAAATTCTTTAGACTTTCCAATGAACAATGCACCATATCATAAGATACTTAATCCGTATAAAAGTCTGCATACGGCGTTACAATGATATTAAAATAGGCTTTTAATATCAATAAGTCTCAGTTTTTGATGACATTATAGTTGTGATCAATATGAATGACTTCCTGTTCATTTTCAAAAGAATCAATACCTGCACCACCAATGATTCCATTTTCAATACCTTCAATCAACACATCTGTATCAATGATCTCTCCACGAGATGTATTGATAATTAATAAACCCTTTTTTATCTGTTTTCACAATTTTTTACACCTCTTTCTTATGATATACTTCTAGTATGTGTACAAGCTTTCGATATACACCTAAAGTAGCCAAAGCCTTTGGTTTAAAAGAAAAAGACATTCATCCAAGTGACAAATGTCTTGTACTTACTCGAAACCAAAAGAAAATGGTGCCATTTGGGTATAAAACTAATAATTTAATCTTAAATGCTAGACAAGAAACTCTCTTAGAAAAGCCTTTATTTAAAGATTCTTTGCATTGTATTGTGCCTGCAGGAAGTTTTTACGAGTGGGATTTAGGTAAAAATAAAGTGGAATTTTATTGCGAGCACATTCTATATTTTGCAGGACTTCTTGTCGATAATCATCTTGTCATTATTACTACGGATGCCAATGCATATGTAAAACCTGTGCATTCTCGAATGCCAGTCATACTTGAAAAAGAAGATATAGATCCTTGGCTAAAGGATATTTCTAAAACCAAGGAAATCTTATCCAAACCAGGCATTGCACTTCAAAAAAAGCAGCTACAAGAACCACTTTTCTAAAGGAGATCTTATGAATATTACAGAGTTTCAAAAATCTAGATTCGGACTTTTTATCCATTGGGGAATCTATTCCATTCCAGCACGAGGTGAATGGGTCAGAAGCAACGAAGAAATGAAAGAAGAAGATTATATTCCTTTTGCGAATGAATTTGATCCAGATCTATTTGATCCACACCAATGGGCTAAATTGGCCAAAGCAGCTGGTATGAAATATGCCGTAATGACTGCCAAGCACCACGATGGATATTGTATGTTTGATACAAAGACTACAGATTGGAAGGCAAATCATGATTATGTCAGAGAATTTTTAGATGCATTTAGAGAAGAAGGCTTAAAAGTCGGTCTATATTATTCCCTGCTTGATTGGCATCATTCGGACTATCCTCACTTTAAAGATCGACATCATCCAGAAAGAAACAATGCAGAATATGATAAACCAATTTGTTTTTCAAACTATTTGAATTATATGTATACTCAAATCAAAGAATTACTTACAAACTATGGAAAGTTGGATATCATGTGGTTTGACTTTTCTTATGACAACATGACAAAAGATGTATGGGATGCCCATAAAATCGTAACAATGGCAAGAACCTACCAGCCAGACATGATCATCGACAATCGTTTAGAAGGAGATGGTGTACATCCTGGAACCATTATGGATGCACATCCTAGTTTTACAGCCGGTGATTTTACTTCACCTGAACAAATGATTCCTCCTCAAGGTTTACCTGTGCCTTGGGAAGCTTGCATCACTATGAATGAACATTGGGGATATTGCGCTAAGGACACGAATTATAAATCTGCTAAGCTAATCATCCGTACTCTAGTTGAATGTGTATCCAAGGGTGGAAATATGATTTTGAATGTGGGGCCGGATGCTAGAGGGCAATTTCCTAAAGAATCTATCCAAGTATTGAATGAAATCAGGGAATGGATGAAACTAAATAAAGCTTCTATTTATAGTTGTACAAAGTGTGAATTAGAAAAACCAGAATGGGGAAGATACACACAAAAGGGAAATAAAATTTATGCGCATATTCTAGATGAGAGTATTTTTGATATACCTGTTAAAATTCGGAAAGAAAGAATCCAAGACATAAGAAGATTGTCTGATCATTCTCAAATCAAAATTCAAACGCCTTGGAACGCAGAAAGTTTTCCTGACTATACATTTATCCATATTGATTCCAATTCACACCATTGTCCAGATCCAATTGACACGGTGATTGAAATCACATTAAAAGATTAGCTTAAATTCTTGCTGGTTTCTTTTATTATATAGATCGGTCTTTGTTTACTTTCCATATAGTCTTTTGTCGTATATTGACCTAAAATGGCCACAAACAACATTTGAAGCCCACTCAAAAACAGAATCAAACATACTAAATGAAACATAGACGTGACATGTACTAACAATCCAAACAAAGTCATTAAAATCGATGAAATCATAATAACGGTTCCTATATTTCCAATCCATACAATCGGCGCTGTAGAAAAGGAAAACATACCTTCCATCGCATATGCGAATAGTTTTGAAAAATTCCATTTAGAATTACCTGCAGCTCGTTGTACATTACGGAATTCAATCCATTTTGTATCAAATCCTACAAAAGAAAATAATCCTTTCATATAGCGATTGTATTCTTTTAACTCTAGAATCGCATCCACCATTTGTCTTGACATCATCCGAAAATCACCACAACCATCGCTCATATCCATTTTACACATTTTCTGCATCACTTTATAAAAGATATGCGATAAAAAGTTACGAATCTTTCCTTCACCCGTACGGTCTACTCTTTTTCCGGCACAACAATCGTAGCCTTCTTCACTAACCGCCTTATACATTTCTTTTAATAATACAGGAGGATGCTGCAAATCAGCATCCATGATCACAACATAATCGCCATTTGATTTCTTTAATCCTGCAAACATAGCGGCTTCTTTACCAAAATTTCTAGAAAAAGAAACAAATTCACAATGCTCATCCTTTAAACTCAAAGCTCTTAATATATCTTTTGTGTGATCCTTTGATCCATCATCCACAAACAACAATTCATAGGTAATTCCATCTATTTCATTCAATACTTCGCTTGTCTTTTTGTAAAACACGGAAAGAACTTCTTCTTCATTAAAACAAGGAACGACAACACTAATTTTGTTCATACAACATTTCCTCCTTCTTAGAAAATATATGAGATTTACATAAGAAATAATTGACTAAAACAGTAATCACACTGACTAAAATCTTAGATAATAAATTTGAAATATGTACGCCATCAATACAAATGGCCAATAGTAGATTTTCAACAAGTAATGTCATAAATCGAAGTCCAAAAAACTCGATACACTCTTTTTTCATATCATTACTTGAATGAAATACAACTTTACGGTTTGAAAAATACGCAAAAATAACAGCAACCAACCAAGCTAGACTATTGCTTGTCAGCCAATCGATTCCTATTTTTAAACAAATAAAATAAACAATATAATTCACAAGAGTTGTCATAACTCCCACAATTCCATAACTAATAAATTCTTTGACTTTTTCCATATCCAAAATCCTCCCATTATAATGAACAGAACGCTTATACCAAGTCCTGTATTCTTAAATGGTGCATGAAATTGAATTGTAATTGTATGGCTTCCTTTTTTGATTTGGCATCCCACAAAAGCCTTATTCACAATTTCAATATTCTGCTTTTTTCCATCAATATATATTTCATATCCCTTTTCATAAGGATATGAAGTTACAAGATAACCATCTTTAGATGTTGTTACTTTCCCCTTAAAAATAGAAGTTGTCTTTAATGGTTTTACTTTAGTCACAACTCGGTCAAACACATTCATATCACATGTATAAACACGAATATTGGATATCTTATATTTTCCTTTGGATAAAGTAACATCAAATTGTTTTAATTCTTTTTTAGAAAGAATATACGTAAAATGTTTATTCCCATTTGGATACACAGAATGTTTTTTTGACAATGTATTCTTCATTCCATTTATGGATATCGAAATCTTTTTATCTGTATAATTCTTTACATCAAAATCAATACAGATCAGCTTATTTTTAGTATCAAAATCAATGGGTATTGTTTTTTTTTTCCTTTTGTTCTGAATCACAATCGATTGATCTAAATTCTTTATAAGTTTCATCTTTGAGGCATAATCATTACTTGTTTCACCATTCACAATCGTGCGATTATAGATGGTATCCAAATTATATGGATAAAAGAGTTTATCAAACTCAGATTCACTCATCGTATCACTTGTGAAATAGACCATTGGAAATACATTTTTATTCTTTAATAATTTATATTTTCCTTTACTATCTACTTCTTTATATCCATATAAATTAGAGTCTTTACTCAATACATTTTGAATCCCCATCATACTCAAATATAAATAATTCTCACTATCTGTTATGATTGTTCGATTGGATTGGGAAATCGGACTTTTTATAATGTCATAAATGAAAGTGTTATATAAAGAATTGCTTGTTGACGTATAACTTGATGCCTTCATTTCTTTTGGGTCATAGATACGATTGACACTATAACCCACCTGATCTAAATCGGCTGTTCGTTGATTCAAATCGTTTCTTTGCATCAATTTTTGTTTATCCTTAGAATACATTGAATTATAGAGTTTTAAATCTAAGCACTGATTGTAGTTGAATCCTGTAAAAACAATCATAGGTACAAGGGCATACATCATTAAACATTCTTTTTTATCCATAAAGTAATAGCCAATAAACACAAGTGAAATTAATAATCCAAGAAGTGTTGTTTTTGTGCAAAGAAATAAACTAGCTAAAACAAGTAAACTTTTATTCAACTTTCTTTCTTGTAACCAATAGGAAAGGATCATAAGCACGAGTGGTAAACATAACACCAATATTTTTGTGCGTGCATATAAAGTTCCATTCAATATATAAGAGAACATCGGGAAAACAAACATTAAAATCAACAGAATCGATAGTTTCCTTGTCTTTTTAAATTGAATGCCTTGAAATAGGGCAATCCAGCTAATCACAGTCAACCCACATCCATAGCTATCATAGACAAGTCCTTTTAGAGTAAAGTTTGGAATTAATAAATCGAATAGGTTGGTTTGTACAACAGATTTATGATTGTTTAAAATCAAATATCCGGTTGGTAGCCATAAAATTGTAGCCATACCAATACCAATAAGAATCGAAATCAGAATATCTTTTATCATATGGTTTTGATCATAATCATATAAAAGCAGAATCAATATCATGCCTGGCGTATAGAAATAGTTATGGAAAAGTGCCATAACTACACATAGACTAATCCATTGTCTTTTATTTTTATCGATTAGAATGAATGAAAGAAATAAAAAGGGAAGAATTTCTATAAACATAATTTGTTGGTGGGACTGAAAGAAGCAATTGGCGCATATGCAACATATGCTTGAAAAGAAACTAATCGAATCTTTGTATCCTTTATTTCTTAGCCAGTAATAACAAAGTCCTCCTGTAGATGACCATAGAAGTGTTGCATAACCTATAATAAAGAAATGTATTGGAATATTTGGAAATAAATAAGAAACTAAAACGTCTGGCCTTAATAGTCCATAATATGAAAAACTAAAGGCATTGGTTTGTCCTTGAAGATTCGCAAAACTATCTGAAAGTAATTGTTGGGTCTGTCGAAAATAGTCTGCCAAAGATATATGTTGGGATAACCAATCTAACTTTGATCCATACATGGAATATGTGGATACACAGAGTACAAATAAAATGGGTAATATAAATAGTATTGTAATGTAAAACGTATCTCTCTTTTTCATGGCTTTACTATACAAAATAAATCTTAAGTATCGACAAAAGGAAATATTAAACTTTCATAAATATATTAAGAAGATTTAAGAAATGCATAAGTAGAGTGTTAAGAAATGTTTGATAGAATTTTTTTTGGTGATGAAAATGAAAAAGTTATTATTATGCATCTTAAGTTTAATGCTTTGTCTAAATACATCCGTAATTCATGCCCAAGAGCATGAATCTTTAATGATTGTGGCCCATCCAGATGATGAAACAATTTGGGGTGGATCTCATTTAATCAATGGAAATTACACGGTTTTATGTATTACGAATGGAAACAATAAAAAGAGAAAAAAAGAATTTATGAAGGTACTGGAGAAGACACATTCTAAAGGAATTATTTTATCTTTTCCTGATAAGACAAAGGGTAAGCGTGATAACTGGAAATCTTGTAAAAAGGATATTCAAAGAGAAATCAAAAAGGAAATCGATTCTAAGGATTGGGACAAAATTGTAACGCATAATCCAGATGGTGAATATGGGCATATCCATCATAAAAAGATATCTAAGTATGTTACTATGATTTTAAAAAAAGAAGATAAGACAAATCAGCTTATATATTTTGGTAAGTATGCATCAAAGAAAAACAAGGCTGAATTAAAAAATGAAAAAAAATTATCCAAGAAAGATTATAAAGGAAAATTGGATGTCATTCAATTGTATTCTTCGCAATCGAAAGTGATGGATCATTTACATCATATGTTGCCTTATGAAAATTGGAAACCCTATAGTAATTGGGGTAAAATAGAATAAAAGAAAGGGGATGTGAACATGCAGACGCGTATTTTAGTGGCGGATGACAATGCAGAAATCCGTGAAATATTAAGAATTTTATTAACTGGCGAAGGCTATGAAGTGATTGAAGCCAAAGATGGAAACGAGGTCCTTCAATTGTTTGATTCTTCCATCGATTTAATCGTCCTTGATATTATGATGCCGAATATGAATGGTTACCAGACTTGTTTAAAGCTTCGTGAAACAAGCAATGTCCCTATCTTATTTTTAACAGCCAAAGGATTAGATTCGGATAAGACGCTTGGTTTTTCAAGTGGTGCCGATGACTATTTGGCAAAGCCTTTTTCGTATAGTGAATTAACGGCAAGAGTTAAAGCTTTACTTCGTCGTTATCAAGTCTATAAGGGTAAAAAAGAAGAAAGATTACTTGATACAGAAAAGGATTTAAGTATGGATGGTCTTACTTTGCGTTATGCCCAACAAAATGCAGAGGTCAATGGAAAGGAAGTTGAATTAACGGATATTGAATTTAATATTTTGAGTACGTTGATGAAGAATCCTAAACAAATTTTTTCAGCTGAACAATTGTATGAAAAAGCATGGAATGAGCCGTATTATTATTCGGCAAATAATACAATCATGGTTCATATTCGTAATCTTAGAAAGAAAATCGAGAAGGATCCCGCCAATCCAGTATACATAAAAACAATTTGGGGAAAGGGGTATCGTTTTGAATAAAAAAATAACGAGACTGTATCTTTCCCTTCTTGTTTTTTTATTGAGTTTTTTCGCAATATATTCTCAAAGATTTGTCGTATACGATTATTTAAATACTCATTATGAGTATTCTGATACTTTATCTAAAGAAAAAATAAAAGAGGCGAAGGCTTATTTAGATGAACAAGAACAAGTGGATTTTATGAACCACACTCAAATTCGTAAAGATTTAAATCAATTATTAAAAAAGGGAAGTTATCAAGTCATTTTATATAAAACAAAATCAAATAAACCAGATGATAAAGTCATCGATTCTATACTTTCGTTTTGTGGCCGTACTCCTTTAAAAAATGCACAAAAGTATAATATTTTTATAAAGAGTTCAAGTAAAATGAGTTGTATTGAGTGGTATCCATCTTTCACGAATTATTATCATTCTTATCGTATTTTCAACTGTATTTTAAGTCTTATTATAACAATTCTTTTTTATTTACTTTTAAAAAATCTTAAACCACTCCGTTCAAAGAAAAACGTCTTCTATTCCTTATCCAGTCGTATGATGTTCTCTTTTCTTTGTGCAACATTGTTGGTATTAACTTCTTTTTCATTTCTATATTTAAATCGCAGTGCTGTCTTTGAGTTTTTAATGGATACTTTTTATCAATCGGAAGATTATTCTTCTTATGTAAAGAAATTAGAAAAACAACTCCAAAATTTTGATCTAACGAAGGAAAATAAAAAAGCCATCAATCATATATTAAAAGAAAATGCACTCAATCATGCGTATGTAGAATTATATGATCAGGATGGAATCTATTTTACGGACAAATCTCCATTAAGCAGTAATAATTTATTGTTGTTATATAGTTTTGATGATTTGGATGTCTTGGAGGCCCCGTTGTATTATGATTATCCAATACATTTTAAAAACCAAGCCGTTTATTTATATATTACTTCATTTCCTATGATTCCATTCCAAATTCCTTATATTATTCTTTCACTTTTGATTTCTTTCTCTTTCTATTTGATCATCCTACAAAGCTTCATCCGTAAACGAATTCAGTCCATTCAAAATTTACAGGAAGATGTGTTTACTTTAGCAATTGGAGATTGGAATCATGAAATCAAAGTAAGTGATAAAGATGAGATTGGACGTTTAGCCCAGGACTTGAATCAAATGCGCATTGCCTTTCTACAAACAATGGACAATGAACAACAGGCTCGTGTTGTGAATAAAGAATTAATTTCTTCTTTATCCCATGATTTAAGAACTCCACTAACAACATTAAAGGGATACCTTGAAATCATGAATTTAAAAAAGGACGATATTAAATTTCGTGATCAATATCTTCAAAAATGTTTAGATAAGGTTGAAGAAATCACATATCTTTCCAATAAAATGTTTGAGTATTCTCTTGTCTTTTCAACAGAATATAATTCGGATTTATCGAATATTCCTGTTCAAAAGTGCATCGATACATTGGTAGATCATATTCAGTATTTAAGAGAAATGGATCTTCATATTTTATATGAACCTCTACAAACTTCTCTATCTATGGATGCGAATTTTGCGATAATTCAAAGAATATTAAATAATGTATTCTCGAATATTCAAAAATATTGTGATCCTTGGAAAGATATAGTGATTCAAACAATGATTGAAGAAGACCAATTAAAAATGAGTTTTACGAATTCAATCAATCATCATTTGGATAAAGTCGAAAGTAATGGAATTGGTTTGAAGAGTGTTAAAAAAATGATAAAAATCCATCATGGTACTTTCTATCAAGACGAAACAAATGATTTATTTACTATTATATTAACTTTCCCTATTCATCAGTAAGAGTGAATCTTACTGATTTTTTATTACAAAATCAAAAAAATTATGGTATTATTAGCGTTCGCTTTTTGGTACATATTGGAAACATCTTTGATTGAACAACACAAAAAGTTTTATTCAGGAGGAGAAAATATATGCCAAAAACAAAATTCGAAAATATTGTATTCACTTTATTCATGTGTTTTAATGGTTTATGCCATGATTTGTTACAACATCGCACTTAATATGGGTGGAATGTCTAATCAAGTCTTTTTATTATCCTTTCATGAATTAATCATCATGTGGCCGGTTGCTTTTATTTTAGAATATTTCTTTGTTGATAAACTAGCACATTACTTTACATTTAAAGTTGTAACACCGAAGGATCGTCCTTTCTTTATCACACTTGCGATTTCTTTCTACATTATTTGTATTATATGTCCAATCATGAGTTTGATTGCGACCATTCTATTCAAAACACCAGGTGTACAAATTATTTCTGTATGGTTTATGACCATCTTGTTTAATTTTCCAATGGCTTTCTTTTGGCAAATTTGTTATATTTAAGTGGCGAAAACTTCATGCTTGCTGTGGAGATAAAAACCACTTTTTGTATTATATAATGCGTATTAAAAATATATAATATATGTAGAAATAGTTCGGAGTTGATATCATGGGTAGACCTAGAACGAACAATGTTCAGATCAATATTGCCATTCCTAGTGAATGGAAAAAAGAACTGGAAAACCTTGCCAGAATCTATTCGGTTGAAGAAGGTAAAACAATTACTTTTCTGGATTTGATGCGTAGAGGTATTCAGGAAAAGTATCAGTTAAAAGATGTGAATGATCATGAAAAATGAGAATTATCATCGTGCTTCTCATTGTAAGTATTTAGTTCAGTATCATATTATATGGTGTCCAAAGTTCAGATGTGATGGTATGGATGAAACTTTGAAGAAGATTCTTTCTGAAGTTTGTGATGCGTATGGATATATTATAAAAGCTTTAGATGTCATGCCTGACCATATACATATTTTTGTGGACTGTCCTGTAACGACTGCACCTTGTGATGTTGTTCGAACATTGAAATCTATGAGTGCAATCCAATTGTTGAAGGCGTATCCGGAATTGAAAAGATTCTATGCGAGATGTGGAAAATTATGGTCAAATGGATATTTTATATCTTCTGTAGGGCATATCAGTGAAGCTACAGTCAAGAAATATATCGAGGAGCAGAAAAATGATACAACCCGAATTGAAAGCCTATCGTAGATGTTCAGATAGACATGTATTAGTATTGGAAACGATTGAATATATCCAAGTGAATCAGATCAAAGTCATGAACAGTGGAATTAAGGTAAATTAAATAAATGTTAAATCGGGAGATTGACTATGCTTCCATGTAGAGATACAGAAAACAATCGCTAATGTGCTAAATGTAGTGCTTGATTGTAGAGTTCACTGCTCCAACAGAAAGACAGGAATCCAAAGTTTGAAAATAATGTACGATTGCTGCATAATGTTGTCAGTTCAGAACCCTCACTGCTTGCGGTGAGGAGTAGTCAGTGTGGACCAACTATAAGATGGTTGTTTGGAAAGCTATTTAACTAGAAGCAAATGTTGCTTCTTTTTTTTCTTTGATTATAATTAGATTGATATTGAAAGGACTGTTTTAATATGAATAAAGAGTTGATTGAAGAACTAAAAACACAAGATTTTAATGTAGTGGCTGTATCTAAAACGCGTACAAAGGAAGAAATTGATGAAGTCGCAAAAATGGGTCTAACTACTTTTGGAGAAAATCGTGTACAGGAATTTATAGATAAGTATGATCCAAAATATACTTGGCACATTATTGGGCATCTACAAACAAACAAAGTGAAGTATATTATTGGAAAAGTCGATGTGATTGAAAGTTTGGATTCATTAAAGTTAGCTGAAGAAATTGAAAAACAAGCCAACAAACATGGCATCATTCAAAAGGTGTTAGTAGAACTAAAAATCTCGGAAGATCCAAATAAAACGGGATATCCTTTTAAGGATGCGAAAAACTTTATTTCTCAATTGCAAGAATTTAAACATATTCAAATTAAAGGAATTATGTGTGTTGCCTCAAAAACAGAGGATCAAGCATTAGTAGAATCTGAATTTGAACAGATGCACACCCTTTATTTAGAGCTAAAAGAGCAATATCCAGATATAGACACTTTATCCATGGGTATGTCTCAAGATTATAAGTTAGCAGTTAAGCACGGTTCGAATACAGTTCGAATTGGACGCGCAATTTTTGAATAATTTTTTAAACAGTGCTATACTAATCCCATGCAAAATTCAAAGAAAAGAAAGTTGAAACCACAAAACCTACTTATTGTTTTGGCATGTATATGTTTGATTATAGGAACTTTCGTAGTTTTATTATCCAATCACTCAACTTCTAATTCAGATTCAAAGACAAAAACAGTCAATAAACATTACGAAACGATTGCGACTGTCATGATTGATGCTGGACATGGTGGTTATGATGGGGGAACCGTTGCAGAAGATGGTACTACCGAAAAAGATTTAACTTTGGCTTTAGCTTTAGAAACAGGTAAACAACTAAAAAAACTAAATCCAGAAATCAAAGTTGTCTATACTCGTACAAGCGATAAAGTAACGTGGTCAGAAGATGAAACAGAGGATTTAAAAGCGAGAGTTAAGATGGCAAAAAAAGAAAAAGCCGATTATTTCTTCTCATTCCATATCAATTCAAATGAAGATCCTACTTGTTCTGGATATGTTTCTTATATTCGTCAAGACGATAAAGCAAGTGAACAGATCACAGAATATATATGTAAAAACTTATCTGGTTTAGATTGGACACATGACCGTGGTACCCTTACAACTGAATTTTATCCTCTACATGTGGTTGACGAGCAAAAAATCCCAGCCATATTATTTGAAGCTGGTTTTAGTACGAATACCAAGGAAATACAAAAGCTTAAAAATCCAACAAATCAAAAGAAGGTTGCCCAGGCTATTGCGAAGGCTTTCAACAAATATATTACTGAAAATAAATAAAGGATATTTACTACGCACATGTAGTTAAACATCCTTTTGTGTTAATGTATCTGGTAAAATCAATCGTACAGATTCTATACGATTTTTTTCTACTTTCAAGACTTTAATGCGAATTCCATTTGGTAAAGTCGTTTCATCATTTGTCTGTGGTAAACGACCAAGTGCATCGATTACTAAACCTCCAACTGAATCGAAGTCTTCACTATCTAAATCTAAATCTAAATAATCGTTTAAATCATGTAAACTTAAATATCCTTTGACATCATATGTTTGATTATTTAATTTCACAATATTTTCTTCTTCGTGTGCATCGTATTCATCCTGAACATCGCCAACGATTTCTTCAATGATATCTTCTAGCGTAACGATACCTGAAAATTCTCCATATTCATCCATGACTATCGCAAGATTAAATGTGGATTGTTTCATTTCAATCAATAATTCTGATACTTTTTTATTTTCGTATGTGAACTTTGGTTTTCGAAGAATCTTTTGCAGATCAAAATATGAAAAATCATCATACATCAACAAGTCTTTCATATTAACGATACCTATAATATTATCAATTTTATCTTGATAGATAGGAATACGCGTAAACTTTTCTTCTCTAAATATTTCCAATAAGTCTTTATATGTACTATCTACTTCTGCCATCACAACATGTACACGAGGTATCATAACATCTTTAGCTTTGGCATCCCCTAAATCAAACACTTTATTGATCATATCTTTTTCATCTTCTTCGATGACACCTTCTTCGTGAGAAACGTCTACAATTGTACGCAACTCACTTTCGGTCATAGATATATTTTGATTTGGATTTTGTATGCCCATTAATTTTAAAATACCTGAACTAAATAAATTCACAAACCAAATAATCGGTGTTAAAACTTTCATCAAAAGTGAAATAATCGGAGCATACGTAATTGCGAGTTGATCCGCATTCACTGTTGCCCATGTTTTAGGGGTAATTTCTCCAAAAACCAAAATTAAAAAAGTTATGATAAAAGTAGCAATACTAACGGCTGCTCCACCAAATGAATAAGCAATCAATGAAGCAATACTTGCTGCTGAAGTATTAACTAAGTTATTACCAATCAATACAGCGCTTAGCATTTTTGATTGATTTTCTAATATTCTTAAAGCTAATGATGCTTTTTTATTTCCTTCATCTTCTAAAGTTCTCAAGCGAATCTTACTAACTGAAACCATTGCTGTTTCAGCTGAAGAAAAGAAGCCTGATAAAGCTAATAAAATAACTAATTCAAGGATTTGTATCCATAAATCCGAGTCCATTTTTCACACTCCCTATATTTTTGAATATTATATCATACTCACGATATTCTAGGAAGAGCAAGTCGAATCGCTTTCTCTACGATTTCTATTGTTGGATTTTTAAATCCTTTTACTTCTCCATCCATATTCGCATAAATCATTTCATTTTCTGTATTTAAATGTATCGTTTTAGCTTGGTACATAGAAACTAGATTTTTATACTGTATATGCGTTCCTTCTTGATATTTCTTTGCCAATCGAACTATTTGATGTCTCTTTACATCTGAAATCAAACAAACATCCATCCAGCCATCATCAACATTGGCATCTGGACACGGCTTAAATCCTCCACCATAGTATTTTCCATTCGCAAACACAAGGAATCCATATTTCCCTTTTGGTAATTTTTTAGTATCAATCTGAATTTGATAGTCTTGACCTATTGGTTTTCTTAAACTAATCAATGTTGATAAAACATAGGGTATGATTCCTTCTGTCTTTATATTCTTTTTTAGTGCATTTACCTGACGTGCAACCTCCACGTCAAATCCAAAAGAAACTGTATTTATTGAATATTCTCCATTTACTTTAATCAAATCACAATCCATATATTCTGGATCTGTATAATTTTCCAGATTTAAAAAGTCTCCTCTTTTTAAATCTTCGAAATATTTCACAAAATCATTCCCCGTTCCAATTGGAATCACAGAAATAGTCACATTTTCTTTTTCGGCACACCCATTAATAACTTCATGCAAAGTACCATCTCCGCCACACACATACAAATGCACAGGTTCATTGGATAGAGCATACTTTTTTGCGATAAACGTCGCATGTTCAGGACTTTTTGTTTTTTCAATGATAATACGTTTTCCTTGAAAATGCTCTTTGATTTCTTGTATTAATTCATATTGACTATTTTTCCCTGATTTGGGATTTACAATAAATACATCCTTCATATCATTATTACCTCTTTATGACTCAATCAATCTTTGTACACATTCACTCGCAAGTACCAATCCGGCACTTGCAGGTACAAAAATAGCACTAGGCAATGGTTGTCCTGACTCTACTGGAATCGGTTGTTCTAAAGATGCCACCACCCAGATTTTATTGCGTATACGATTTTTTCTTTTCCACTGACGAATCTGTTTAGCCATTGGATCATAACTTGTTTTTTCTACCTCTGTAACTACTAATTTTGTAGGATCTTTACGCCTAGCCATTCCCATACTTGATAAAAACGGTATATTTTGCTCAATACATGCTTGCATCAAATCTTTTTTACTCTGAATGGAATCAATGCAGTCTACGACAAAATCAATGGGTTGCGAAAATATTTCATCATCTTTCGTTTGATCATAAAAACATGCATATGTATCTACAATACAATTAGGATTTAGTGTACTAATTCGTTTCTTTAATACATCCACTTTAACTTCATTAACTGTATCTAAAGTTGCCACTAATTGTCGATTAATATTACTTGGTTCCACACAGTCTTTGTCTATAAGAATTAAATGACCAATTCCTGTTCTTGCTAAGGCCTCTACGCAAAAAGAACCAACTCCTCCAACTCCAACAACAAGGACTGTCTTATCATTTAGTGTTTCTAATGCTTCTTTTCCCAGCAACAATTCACTTCTCTCATTTGTCTTCATCCATCAACCATTCCTTTACTTCACTATATATTTCATCTCTATTCTGTGCTTCAAACCAATGTACAGGCATCTGATTTTTAAACCATGTATATTGTCTTTTCGCATATTGTCTAGAATGTGTTTTTATAGCAGTCTTTACTTCATCGATACTCTTTTCTTTTAAGAAATAATCTTTAAACTCTTTATATCCAATTCCTTGAAAACTTGTATATTCCCACGTTTCTGGATTTGTAAATAAATCTTCTACTTCTTTGACCAAACCATTCTCGAACATAATATCTACTCTTTTATTGATTCGATCATGTAAAATATCTCTATCTACATCTAAACCTAAAAAATACACATCATATAATGGAATATGTTGTTGTTTGTCTTCTTGTTCTGATTTTGAAGTACCACTACGACAAATTTGTAGAGCACGAATCAATCGCTTGCGATTGTTTGGATGAATTTTTTCTAGAGCTTTTTCATCTTTTTCTTTTAACATTGCGACCAATTCTTCATTCGTTTTCGAATTCAAAAAAGCAGTATAGGCGATATCTTCGTTTTCTTCTTGAAATTCATAGTCATATAATGCTGCTTTTAAATAAAGTCCTGTTCCTCCGCATAAAATAGGAAACTTTCCTCTTTTTACAACATCTTCGATAACTGTACGACATTTTTCTTGAAAAACCTTTACATTGTAAGGTTCATTATAATTTTGAACATCAATCAATTCATGATGTATGCCTTGCATTTCTTCTTGTGTTACTTTGGCCGTGCCAATATCCATTTTTTTATATACTTGCATACTATCGCAGGAAATAATTTCTCCATTCAATTGTTTGGCTAACCATACAGAAAGGCTTGTTTTTCCAATTCCAGTTGGTCCTACGATTGCTAAAACTTTTTGTCTATCCACGTTCAAATTCCTTTCTCAACTCACCATCACTCATCACAATAACTGTAGGTCTTCCATGAGGACAGTGATATGGTTGTTTACACTTTTGTAAATCTAAAATGACTTGCTCCATTTCCTGCATAGATAATGGTCGATTAAAACGAATTGAACTATGGCATGCCATAGTCGCAATCATATGTTTTCTAAGTTTTGCCATATCTACGTCTTGATTTTCTACAAAATAATCTAATAAATCTTGTAAGAATTGTTTTTGGTCTACATCATGAAACCATAATGGAATTTCACGAAGAATCAATTGATCCGTTCCAAATGGTTCAAATTCAATCCCAAAGAATGCTGTTTTTTCATTAATGGTCATATATTGAGCCAATACATTACTTGAGACGTCCAATTGAATAGGAACCATAAGCGGTTGTTTGTTTGTACATTGAACCAATAATTTTTCGTTTAACTGCTCATAATGATATCTTTCCTGAGCAGCATGCTGATCCACGATAACCAAACCTTCTTCATTACTACATAAGATATAGGAATCATGCAATTGAGCTAATACTTGAAGGTGCAAAAAGAATTCTGGACCTTTATCATTCTTATCTTCCTTAGGAATTGGATATGAAATCGGTTCTTCCTGTATTTTTATTTCAGGAGCTGATTTTTCTTCATATATCTGTATCTGCTCCTTTTTTTCTTTGATAACTACTGGATTATAATTTTTAAAACTCTGTTCAATCGATTTATTCTCTTTTGGCTGTTGCTTAACAGGATATGAATATTGTATTTCTGGCTGTTCAAATGCAACACTCTTCTTTTCAGGTTTACTAACAGCTACTGTTTTTAAAGAAGCATTTAAAGCATCTTGAATTGTTGTTTTGATTAAATCTAGCATTTCGCCTTGTTTTGACAAACGAACCTCCCATTTATTAGGGTGTACGTTTACGTCAACCAATTGTGTATCTGAATCCATTTGTAAAACAACGATTGGAAAACGATTCGGCGGCATATAATCACTATATGCATCTAGAATTGCTTTTTGGATTGCGACACTGCGAATCAATCTTGTATTTAAAGTTAAAAACATAAAATATTTTGTGGCCCGATTGATTTTGGGCTGGATTGCATATCCATGAATATGAAAATCTTCATTGTTTCCTTCAAATTGAATTGCATTCTGAGCTACTTCTTTACCATACATTTGGTATAGAATTTCTTGGATATTTCCATTGCCACTTGTTTGAAATACAACTCTTCCATCGTGAGAAAGTTGAAAACGAATCTGCGGATGGGATAATGCCATCTTATTCATTAAATCGGCAATTACAGAAAATTCATAAGAAATACTCTTTAAATGTTTAAATCTTGCGGGTGTTTTAACAAATAATCCAGAAACATCTAATTTTGTTCCTCGTGGACAATTGCAAGTTTCATCAACATCTAAACTTCCATAGTTGTATCTTAATAAAGTACCTTCTTCACCATTGCTTGTCTGCAATTCAACTTGGGCAACAGAAGCAATACTTGGTAAAGCTTCCCCTCTAAATCCCATAGTTTGAATATTGAATAATTCTTCTTCTGAATGCATTTTACTTGTGGCATGTCGCATAAATGCTAAATGTGCATCTTCATGATCCATTCCACAGCCATCATCTGTAATCACAATTCGTTCAATACCACCTTGGTATACTTCAACTTCTATGACTGTAGCACCTGCATCAATACTGTTTTCAACGCATTCCTTTACAATTCCAGCCGGTCTTTCTACGACTTCACCAGCCGCAATCATATTTGTCAAATGTTCACTCAATACATGTATCTTAGCCATACTTCACACCTCCATTCATATGAATTTCATATTTATGATTCGATTTTTTTGCTTAGTTTTTTTAACTCATAAAGACAATCCAGAGCATCTCTAGGAGTCATTGAGTCGATATCTAATTCTTGTAGTTGTTGTAAAAGTTGTGACTTTTCTGGTTGAACTTGATCCATCACAAATAAACTTGGTTGATAATTTTGATTGTTATCTTGATTTTCAAAATTCAATAAAAGTTGTGAAGCTCTGTCTAAAACTACTTTTGGTAAATGTGCGAGTTTAGCAACATTGATACCATAAGATTTATCAGCCTTTCCTTCAATTACACGATATCTAAATTCAATCTCATTTTTCTCTTCACGAACATCAACATGTACATTGCGCATAGATTGATGTTCTTCCGCCAATTCCGTTAATTCATGATAATGCGTCGAAAATAATGTTTTTGCTCCGATTGCTTCATCAATATATTCAAGCATTGCTTGAGCAAGAGCCATACCATCATAAGTTGCAGTTCCACGACCAATTTCATCAAATAAAATCAAGGAATGTTTTGTAGCATAACGTAAAGCTGTATTGGCTTCCATCATTTCCACCATGAATGTACTTTTTCCTGTCAATATATCATCCGATGCTCCGATTCTTGTAAAGATTCGATCAAAAATTGGAAGTTGTGCTGTTTTAGCTGGAATAAAACTTCCCATTTGTGACATAACTACAAGTAAGGCATTTTGTCGCATATATGTAGATTTACCACCCATGTTTGGTCCAGTAATCAATTGTATATGTTCTTCTTCTGACATTTTCCAATCATTTGAAACATATCTCTTCTTTTTCATACGATCATCCAAAATTGGGTGCTTACCCTCTACCACATTAACATTGTAACCTGGATGGAAAACTGGACATACATATCCTTTTTCACTGGCAAGAATTGCCAAAGATACAAGGACATCAATTGTAGATAATGCTTGTGCACATGCATGCAAATCAAATAAATCTCTTTTGATTCGCAACAATAAATCATTAAACAAACTTTGTTCTAGTTTTACCTTTGTCTCTTGTGCATGTAGAATTTGTTCTTCTTTTTCTTTTAATTCTTGTGTAATGAATCGTGTCGCATTCGCAAGTGTTTGTTTCGGGTGATACCCAAATTCTTCTTTAATATTATCTAAATTTCCATTACGAACTTCAATATAATATCCAAATACACGGTTATATCCTACTTTTAATGATTTAACCCCTGTTCTTTCACGTTCTTTCGCTTCTAATTCCAGAATAAAGTCTTTTCCTTGTTTTGCTATTTTTCGAACTTCATCCAATTCTTGATTGTATCCATCATTAAAGACTCCACCTTCTTTTAGTGTTAATGGTGGATTTTCTATAATCGCATTTTTTATTTCATTGTATAATTCTTGGCAGTCTGGCACATCATTAAATTCTGGGTACGAATTCAACGAAGACGCTAAATCTAAAATAGGCTTTGCGTGTTCTAATGTCGCTACAAGTTGAAGTACATCTCTAGGACTTGCATTCCCATAAGCCATACGACTCGCAAGTCTTTCCATATCATACACATACACTAAATGTTCTTTTAGATTTTCTCTTAACATAAAGTTTTCTTTTAAATCTTTAACCGCTGCTTGTCTTTTCGCAATCTTTTCTGCATCAATCAATGGATATTCAATCCATCGTTTTAACATTCTTGATCCCATTGCACTTTGACACTTATCCATAAAAGACCATAGACTTTCTGCCTTGGCATTCGAAGATTGACTTGAAACCAACTCCAAATGATTCTTTGTTTCATAATCCATAACAAGAACTTTATCTTTGTCCATAGATTCTATTGGTAAAAAATGATCAATACGTTGTTTTTGTGTGTCTTTTAAATACGCCATTAAAAGCGCAAACGCTTCTTTCAAAGATTCGGATTCAATTCCATTTAATAAAGGTAGATCCTCAGGATCAATATTTGCCTTTTTATGTTTTGAAATGAGCATTGTATCCATTTCTTCTAGGGCAGCCATCCATTTTTTATCCATTGTCATCGGACAAACAAGCTCACTTACATTTTGTTCCAAAAGAGCCTTTTGTAGCGCCACCAAAGATCTTTGTAGCGTTTGATACTTTAATTCACCTGTACTTAATTCACAATATATGACTGTAATTTCAAAACTTGAAACATCACAAGATGCCATATAATTTGTTGACTTGGCATCCATTGTTGCATCCATATAAGTTCCAGGTGTAATTATTTTAATAATTCCTCGGTCCACCAGTCCTTTTGCGCTAGACGGATCTTCCAATTGTTCGCAAATAGCTACTTTATACCCTTTTTTGACTAATCTTTGAATATATGAATTTGCGGCATGAAAAGGAATACCACACATAGGTACCTTTTCTTCAACGCCAGCACTTCTTCCTGTTAATACTAAATCTAATTCTTGAGAAACCAATTTTGCATCTTCAAAAAACATTTCATAAAAATCTCCTAAACGATAAAACAAAATCGAATCCGGATTTTCTTCTTTCATTTTCAAGTAATGCTGCATCATTGGTGTATATTTTTTTTCTGCCATAAATCATCATCCTAACACTACTATTATAACAAAAATTCGAAATAATTATGTTATAATTAAAAATACTGAATAAGGAGGTTTTATTAATGAAACAAACAATTCAATGGAAAAACAAATCCATCCAAATTGATATTGGTTTGATTCTAATTCTTATCCTTTTTGGTATGACAAGTTGTTTTGCACTATACAATTCTTTTAACCTGATAAAATTTGGAAGCGGAAGTTCCTACTTATATCGTCAATTATTTTGGTTTATTGTAGGATTTGTCGCAATGTTTTTCCTTTCAATTCTTCAAAACAAAAAAATATATTCATATATGGATATGGCCTATAAAATTTTAATGCTATGTCTTATTTATTTATTTTTCTCACGCTTATTATTTAATTTAGTGGGTATCACACTTCCTTTTGCCAGTGAAGTTAATGGTGCTATTTCATGGTTTCAACTGCCTTTGATTGGTAGTTTTCAGCCAAGTGAATTTATTAAAATTGTTTTAATTGTTTTAGTCTCACAAATTATTGTTGATCATCAAAATGCACATCCAAATCCAACACATAAAGATGACTTGATGTTGTTGTGGGAAATCGCAAAAATATTATTCCCCCCATTATTTTTGATTATGATGCAGCCAGATACTGGTGTTTGTATTATTATCGTATTCAATATTTTCATTTTAGTCTGTTGTAGTGGTATACGCAAAGAGTATATTATTGGTATTTTCGCCTTTATAGTTATTGTCGTTGGAACCTTCTTATTCTTATATTTCGAATACCCTAATATTCTTGCTTCATTTATATCTTCATACAAACTACAGAGAATTGATGCATGGTTAGAACCAGAAAGTAACATTCGAGGTAGTTCGAACCAGTTATATACTGCGTTATTGTCATTAGGTAGTGCCGGATTAACTGGATATGGGTTACAAGCAAATATCGTCTCTATTCCAGAAGCACATACCGATTTTATCTTTGCTGCTTTTGGACAATGCTTCGGCTTTATTGGAACCACATTTATCTTATTATTATGTTTATTATTAGATATTTATTTATGTAAAATAGCTTACGCAACAAAAAATAAAAAAGATCGATTTGTTGTAATCGGTATTATCGCAATGCTGCTATATCAACAACTACAAAATACAGGGATGATTGTTGGGTTACTTCCAATCACCGGTATCACATTACCGTTGATTTCTTATGGAGGAAGTAGTATTCTTTCTTACTTCATTTCATTCGCAATTATTTTAAACATTTCACCGGCAACAAAAAGAACGATTCGTTTGAATCGTTCAAAAAGACGTAAGTTAATTAATATAAATTCTTAAGTCGAGTCAAATATGAATAAGTACGGTATCTAGCGAATCGTACTTTTTTTGTGCTCGAATGAATAATTATTTCAGAAATTGATTCTAAATCTCTTTCTAAGTGATCATAACATACATGTGCATAGGCCAGTGTATCTCCTCTAACTCCTATTTTTCGCATATCATTCATAATATATGGATTTTTTAAAGAATGATGGTTCTTATGTGAGATAGGCATGATTTCACAAAGTTGTAAAACCTTTAAACCTGGATCCACAACAGCTCCTTTAAGTGCTCTATTCACAGCAGTAGAACCAGATTGTGTGCTCACACAAATGCCTGAGCCTTGACTACTTTCAAAAAATTCATCATCTATCGAAATATCAAGTACCAATGTTTTAGCTAAACTCTCAATACGAACTTCATTTAATGCGTATAATGTTTCATTAACTTGAGGAAGGTCCATTTGAAGTAAATTAAACTCTTCAATTTTTGGCTGGTTATGTTTTAAATCATAAACCAAATGATCCACTTCATCTTGTGTATAATCGGTAAAAAAGCCTAAATTCCCTGTATGTATCGCAACGAATTGAATTTCATCCAATCTATCTATATAAGTGTGAATTGCTCTTAATAGAGTACCATCTCCTCCAACAGAAAAAATAACTTCAGATTTTTCATCATCATATTCCCATCCAATATCTATACATTTTTTCTTTAGAGTTTCTGCAACTCTTTTTGAGTTATCGTCTCCTCTGTCTACTATACTGAAACGCATCAAATCACTTCCTCTTTTGTTAAATCTATTGTAACATATTTATGGGTGATATGAATGTACGATAATATTGAAAGAGAATTGAAATTATTGATTAATGAAAATATTTATAATGAATTACTCCATTCATATGATTTTCATAATCCAATAACACAGACAAATACATACTTTGACACAGAGAATCAGGATGTAAAAAAACAACATGGCGCAGTCCGGATTCGAACAATTCAAAATAAAAAAATATTCACATTAAAAATCAGAAAAGATGAATACACACACTATGAATTCGAAAAAGAAATATCTGCAGAAAATATTAATGAGATTGAAGATCCAGAAATATTAAATTGGTTCAACCAATATCAAATTCCCAAAAATTTACATCCGACAGCTAGTTTTACTACATTAAGAAATGTATATGCATTTGAAAACGGAGAATTATGTTTAGATAAGACATATTATAAAAATCATACAGATTATGAAATTGAGTATGAATACACATCCGATCATGATGGAATCCATTTTTTTAATTCTATATTAGAAAAATATGGTTTAAAATGGGCAAAAAATTGCCCTGGCAAAATTGCTAGAGCATTAAACGATTAAAATTTATGTGTTAAACGATAGAAGAAGGATTTAGAATTATATTCTTCTTCTTTTTTCTTATAATTTTCAATTTCTTCTTTATTTTTATTATAAAGTTCTTCTACTTCTTTTAATTTCTGATTTTCAGATTCTAATTCAGAAATTTTCTCATCTTTCGTTTGTGTTTCTAATAGGAAAGTTTGTTTACTCTTTTCGATTTCTAATTTAAGCTTTTCTTGATATAATTGTTCAATCTGGACTTGTGCCTTCTCTTTTTCTTCTATAATGGCTTTAAGCTTTTCATTTTCAAATCTAAGTTCCATTTCAACTGTAGATAATTCATGTTTTTCTTTCCTAAAATAAGTAGATAATCTTTCAACACCTTCAGCCTTAATTGTAATACGACGAGTGGCTGGATTTTTGTATTTCCAATCTTTATCTGGATTATCTTTTACCAATTTTGCAATTGCTTTATCTACTGTATTTCTTGATTTATTGAAATGTTGGCATATCTGCGCAATATCCATATCATAATATACATCAATTGCTGATGCTTCTTCAGGCATATTCACGTCCCCTTCCTATGAAATTCATAATAATAATCTAACGAGTCACGATAAGTCTATCATAGTTTTGTCAAGAATGCTATACCTATATATGAATTTCCTATATTATTTATTACTTTTAAAATACCATTTATTTTTTCATATATTTCTCACATGAACCTTCATATATACTTATTTATTAAAATCACATACGATTTCATATTTTATATTTTCACATCTGTATCACATGAATTTAATTATTTCATTCATATTTAAATTTTATAATTCATATGATTTAAAATATTTAATAAATCGTTTCATATGATTAATATACATAACGTTTTATATTCATATGAACGTCTTCATACACATTTTTTAATTCATATTTAAATTCATATCCTTTATTTTTTATTTTTATTATTTTCACATGAATGAGATTTTATAAAATATCGGTATGAAATATCATATATATTTCATATGAACGCTCAGAAGTCCGTTTTTTGCAGTTCTTTCTCTCCATGTGATAATTAGGTGAATAATCTTTATTTAAAGCATTTTTATACTATGCTATATGATTTCACTATATAGTGTACTATTTTATTCATATGAATGATGAATTCTATATGATTTTTGCACTAATATTCATATATTTATAAAAAATCGTATGAAATATCATAAATACTTCATACGATTAAGCATATTTACGAACTTTTACGTCCTTCAAACGCTTTTAACAACGTCATAGCGTCTGTATAGTCTAAATGACTACCTACAGGGATACCATGGGCAAGTCTGCTTACCCTACACTTCCCTTCTAATAATTTAGATATATATAAAGCAGTTGTTTCTCCTTCTACTGTAGGATCTAGAGCCAATATAACTTCTTCTGTTCTTTCATTCACTCTATTTAAAAGAGTCATTATATTCAATTGATCAGGTAATACTCCTTTTTGAGTGTTGATCAATCCATCTAGTACATGATATACACCATTATATTGCTGCATAGACTCTATTACTGATATATCTTTCGGATTTTGTACCACGCATATGATATTCTGATTCCTATTAGAGTTCTTACAAAATTCACAAAGCTCATCTTCTGTTAAATTACCACATCGCGTACACTTCTTTACCTTCTTTTTTAAATTTACTAGCGTTTCTGCCAATTCAGATATTTCTTCATCAGACCACCCTAATACAGTAAATGCATATCTCTCTGCCGTTTTAGCACCTACTCCTGGTAATTTCTGAAATTCATATATTAAATCATCAAATGTTTTTGGGTACATGCTTCACCTTCTAATCTTCTTTTATTTCTATATTAGGAAACAAACTTTTCATATGATCTTCAATACTCATATTATTTTCAGATTCTGCGTCTTTTCTTTTTAAATGAACTTGAAATGGTTCTGGAAGATTACCACTAATCATTCTTTCTTTAAACTCATCCAGTACGCGAGATTGTTGTGTCTTATCCAATGCGAATACTTTCTTTGCTTTTCCTAATAACACTTCCATGAAATCTTCATATCCATAATTCAGTTCAAATTCATTTATTTGTTTCGCAAAGATTTCACTAGATACACATACGACAATATAATTAGATCCACTAGCCATAATAGTACTATTTCTCAATGTAGCCGCATATTTTCCAAATTCTAAACTTGATATGAATTGTCCTATATTATTGAACTTATTCGTATCAATACTTCTTTCCATCTTTGTAGCTCCAACTAACAATTGAATGACAAATTCATCGTTTAATATGATTTTATTATTTTTATTTTCTGACTGTTTTAATGTTTCACGTGAAACATCAGAAATTTCAGATTTCTCTAAAACCCCATTATTATCATCTTTTTGAGTGTTTTTCTCAATTATATCTGAGTCATCAGAAGTATCGTCATATGATGTTTCATAGTTTTCTTCTTCCTCTACCTCTTTAAAATCATTATGATCTGAATCAATAATATGTGTTTTCGATTCATATGAATAACTTGAAATCTTTAATAAAGAGGCTTCTAAGTAATCTAGTGCGTTAGATGCATATGTATATTTATTATATGTATCCATCAATTCTTCCATACACTTAATTCTGAAATTAATAGGTGCTAATTTGAAATATTTCCGAATCATATCTTTGTTCATATCTGAAACTAGAGTTGAATTTTCAGAATAATCTAAAATCAGACTATCCTTCAACATATGAATAAAGTCTGCTGTCAATCGTTTAATATCCATTCCCATATCTGAATATTTCTGAATATCTTTGACAAAACTATCTACATCTTTTTTATATACTGAATAAAATAATTTTCCAATATCTTCAGATGTTACGACACCATAAATTTTACGAATATCATTCACATCAATATGAGATGAACAGTATGCAACACATTGATCCAATATGGATAACGCATCTCGCATTCCTCCATCAGCCAATTGAGCAATTAACGTTAATCCATTCTCATCAATTTCAATTCCTTCGTTTTTACAAACAACAGATAATCTATATTTAATGTCATGCATACTCACTTTATTAAAGTCAAATCTTTGACAACGAGAAATAATAGTTGGTAAAACTTTATTAGGTTCTGTAGTCGCAAAAATAAAAATTACATGAGCAGGAGGTTCCTCGATTGTTTTTAACAATGCATTGAATGCTCCAGATGTCATCATATGAACTTCATCAATAATATAAATTTTATATTTTCCCTGCATTGGAGCATACTTCACTTTATCAATCAGATTTCTTACTTCATCTACACCATTGTTGCTGGCGGCATCAATTTCAATAATATCTGGATGACTTCCATTCGCAGCCATTTTACAGTTCTCACAAACTCCACAAGGAGCATCTTGATTATTCGTACAATTTAGTGTCTTCGCAAATATTTTTGCGATTGAAGTTTTTCCTGTTCCTCTAGGACCACAGAATAAATAAGCATGAGCAATACGATTTTGAACAATCGCATTTTTCAATGTCTGAATTATATGTGTTTGTCCAACAACTTCATCAAAATTCGTTGGTCTATATTTTCTATATAACGCTTGATATGCCATTCGTAAAATCCTTTCTATATGTTTATCTGTATCTTATTTTATCATAGTTTTATCTATTTTATAGTGCAATCTAAGAACACTCATGACTAAAGTCACGAGTGTTCTTAGATTGGCAAATGTTAGATAAATAATTTAATAATAAATGATAAATATAGTGCTTTAAATATATACAGATGTTATAATATTGATGAGAAAAAAACGTATGGAAGTTGTTAAAGGAAGAGCTATGTCTATTCAATACAGTATCATATCGTATGGTGTGTGAAGTATCGTCGTTATGTCTTGAATGGACAGGTCGCAACAAATTTAAAAGAGCTGCTGACTCAGATTTCAAAGGATAATGGTTTTCAAATCTTGGAAATGAATATGGAGGAAGATTACATCCGTATGCTGATCAATTGTACGCCGCAGCATTACATTCCAAATATTATAAAAGCTATGAAGGGTGTATCAGCCAGACTCTTGATGAAAGAGTTTGGGGATGATCTAAGATCCAAGTTATGGAGTGGACATCTATGGAATCCTTCTTATTTTGTAGCTACAGTTTCTGAAAATACAGAAGAACAGATTATAGAGTATATAAGAAGTCAAAAAAGAAAATAGCGAATCAAAGAATGGATTTTATCAACAAACTATCTACTAGAATCATTACAGAATACGACATCATCTGCATTGAAGATTTAAAAGTAGAGAACATGCTTAAAAACCACAATCTAGCCCAGTCTATATCGGATGTATCCTGGTCAAAGTTCACCACACAGCTAGAATATAAAGCCCAGTGGTATGGAAAAGTGATCAAAAAAGTAGACACATTCTATGCGAGCAGTCAAACCTGTCATTGTTGCAGATATAAGAATGAAGAAACAAAAGATTTAAAAGTAAGAGAATAGACATGTCCAAAATGCCATGCAGAACATGACAGAGATATAAATGCATCCATCAATATATTGATGCAAGGTATATTAGCAAATTAGCTAACAACAAAAACAACCGCAGGAACTGCGGGGATAGCTTGGTAAGAAAGGTTTCGATAGAAGCCTGTTCCCAAGAATCTGTCACTTCAGTGATGAGAGGTTCAATTGGTTGAAATAGGGAAGTGCAATATATATGAAAAGCAGAAATCTTTCAAATTTATGATTTCTGCTTCTTTTTCATATCTCTTTTCTTCTTAAAAAAATGTTTTAATAAATCTGAACATTCTGATTCAAGAATTCCTTTTCTATATTCAGGATGATGATTAAATTCAGACACTTCAAACAAATTTGTACATGTACCCACACAGCCACCTTTAGGATCTGAAGCTCCATATACAACTTCTTTAATTCTAGATTGTATAATCGCACCTGCACACATAGGACATGGTTCTAAAGTTACATATAATATGCAGTCCTCTAATCTCCATGTATTTAATTTCTTACATGCTTTTTGAATTGCCATAATTTCTGCGTGTGCAATGCTTTGTTGTAAAGTCTCACGCTTATTATATCCACGAGCAATAACTTTATCATCTTTCACAATGACACATCCAATTGGAACCTCATCATAGCTTTCTGCTTTTTTAGCCTGCTTGATAGCTTCCTTCATCCATTTCACATCATCCATACTCATATCCTCAAAAATAAAAAACTACTACACATGATGGAGCTTACTTAAGGCTGCTTCGTTCCCGACCTGACCTGATTCATAAGACATCATTGTAGTAGCTAAGTTATTATATCAAATCCATTTTCAATTCGCAATAGAAAAAAGCTGTCAAAGACAGCTTTTAAGATTAACCAATTTTCTTTTTACCACCCATGTAAGGTTGTAATACTTCTGGAATCAAGATTGATCCATCAGCCTGTAAATTGTTTTCTAAGAATGCAATCAACATTCTTGGTGGAGCAACACAAGTGTTGTTTAATGTATGCGCAAAGTACTTTTCTCCATTTTCACCCTTAACACGAATCTTTAAACGACGTGCCTGAGCATCTGTTAAGTTAGAGCAACTTCCAACTTCGAAGTATTTCTTTTGACGTGGAGACCACGCTTCAACATCCACTGATTTACATTTTAAATCTGCCAAATCACCTGAACAGCATTCCAATGTACGTACTGGAATATCTAATGTTCTGAAGAATTCTACAGTATTCATATATAATTTTTTAAACCATTCCATACTTTCTTCTGGCTTACAAACAACGATCATTTCTTGTTTTTCAAATTGGTGAATACGATACACACCACGTTCTTCAATACCGTGAGCTCCTTTTTCTTTACGGAAACAAGGTGAGTATGAAGTATAAGTATATGGAAGATCTTTTTCTTCAAGAATTGTATCCTTGAATTTACCAATCATAGAGTGTTCACTTGTACCAATTAAATACAAATCTTCACCTTCGATTTTATACATCATACCTTCCATTTCTGCAAATGACATTACTCCATCAACTACTGAACTACGAATCATATATGGTGGAATTACATAAGTAAATCCTTTTTTATCAATCATGAAATCACGAGCGTAATTTAAGATTGCTGAATGTAGACGAGCAATATCTCCCATTAAATAGTAGAATCCATTTCCAGCTACACGACGTGCTGCATCCAAATCAATACCACTTAAACGTTCCATGATTTCAGTGTGATAAGGAATTTCAAAATCAGGAACAACAGGTTCTCCAAATTTTTCTAATTCAACGTTTTCACTATCATCTTTTCCAATAGGAACACTATCATCAATGATATTTGGAATCTGCATCATTTTTTCAGTAACAGACTCTCTTAATTTAATTTCTTTTTCTTCCAAAGCTGTTAACTCGTGAGCAATCTCAGCAATTTGTTGCTTAATTTCTTCAGCTTCTTCTTTTTTACCTTGGCCCATCAACTTACCAATTTCTTTAGAAATCTTTTTACGATTAGCACGTAAATCATCCGCATGTTGTTGTGTTTGGCGAAGCTCTTTATCCTCCATTAACACTTCATTTACTAAAGGCAATTTGTAGTCTTGGAACTTTTTCTTAATGTTCTCTTTGACAATGTCCGGATTTTCACGGACAAATTTCATATCTAACATGATATCCTCCTCTGCATAAAAAAAGAGACACTCGCACCCATAAAGGGACGATGTCTCGCGTTGCCACCCTTTTTACCATATATATACATATATGATCTCTTAACATGATAACGGTATGTACCGGATCAAACTACTAGTTTCATTCGATCACTCTAAGGTGCTATTCAATTATTCATATCAGTATTTTCACCAGCCATACTGTCTCTAATTAATATATGGAATAATCTACTTATCCTTATCTTTGTTTTCAACACATTTATACCATTAATACAAAGCTAAAGTCAACCGCTTATTCTGTGAAATAGCCACATTAAATCGGATTTATCGTATGATTCTACTTATCTACAAATCATATTTAATGTTACGACGATATAAAGTATCAAAATATAAGAAATCCATCTGTAATCCATTCCTATAAACAGTAAAACTAAATGAATAATAGTAAGCCTAGTAGAGAAAAGAAAGCAAAAATTCGTTTTGATGTTTCTGTATAATACAAATAATATAAGCCAATTACAGATATCACAAAAACATCTACAGTACATAAAGAACCTATAATATTTTCATGACCAGAAATATAAATACATGCAGCGACAAAGATCATATATACGAAAGCAATTATATCTACAGTTCTATCTTGTCTACAACTTTCCATTTTGTATACATCAAAATTGCAGATTATATTTGCGACTTATTCATTCCACTGATTATTTTTCACCGCAAACAGTGAGAATTTGCATATCTATTATATTTACATTTTTCACTCTTTTTTTGTCTACATTATATATTTGGATTATTTCTATCTGATTTATCATATGAAAAAGGAGTAAAATCATAATTTTACTCCTTGCATACTTTATTCTTCTGTGTTTTCTTCTGATTCTGCTTCAGGCTCTTCATGATCTACCAATGTCATACGCGTTACTTTCGCATCTCCATTTAAGTTGATCAATCTTACACCTTGTGTATTTCTTCCGTAGATTCCTACATTCTCTAAAGCTACACGGATCATGATTCCATCACTCGCAACAATCATCGCATCTTCTTTACCAGTAACCGCACGCATACACATTAGCTTACCTGTCTTTTCTGTGATATTAATTGTGCTAACACCTTTTTTACCACGAGAAGTCAAACGATAATCTTCGAACTTACTACGCTTACCATATCCATTTTCAGAAACAACAAGAACTGTGTCTCCTTCACTTGATAGTGCAGCACCTACAACTTCACTGCCATCACAATTGAATCCTAATACACCGCTTGCACTACGTCCCATGATACGAACTTGATCTTCATTGAATCGAACAGCTTTACCATTTGATCCAGAGATAATTACTTCATCTTGTCCTGTAGTTAATTTCACAAAACGCAATTCATCATCTGGTTTTAAACTAATCGCAATCTTACCATTACGATTGATATTTTCAAATTCAGATACAGATGTACGTTTCACAATACCATTCTTTGTAACGAATAATAATGTTTCACTTTCATCATCCTTAGGAACAGCTACAAGAACATTAACTTTTTCACCTTTTTCCAAAGTCATTAAATTCACAATTGGAATACCTTTAGATGTTCTAGATCCACTTGGAACATTGTATCCTTTTAATCGATATACACGACCCTTATCTGTAAACAACAACAAGAAATCATGTGTCGACATCGAAATCATAGTATCGATAGAATCCTCTTCATTTAATGTCAATGATTTGATTCCACGACCACCGCGATTTTGAGCACGATATGTATCTACAAGCTGACGCTTAATATATCCAGACTCAGTTAATGTGATAATTACATCTTCCACTGGAATTAAGTCTTCATCTTCCATATCAACAGAAGCATCACTAATTTCAGTTCTTCTTTCATCACCATATTTCTGATCAATTTCAGTTAAATCATCACGAATGATTTGAAGAACACGATCATGATTTGCCAAGATATCCTTCAAATCTTCAATCGTCAATAATAATTGTTGATATTCATTTTCAATCTTATCTCGTTCCAATCCAGATAATCTTCTTAACTGCATTGCCAAGATAGCTTTAGCTTGAATCATGCTCAATCCAAACGCATCACATAAATCTTGAGATAAACCGGCCTCATCTTTTTTAGAACTACGAATCATATGAATAACTTCATCGATATGATCCATCGCAATTCGTAAACCTTCTAAGATATGTGCACGATCTTGTGCTTTCTTTAACTCAAACTGTGTTTTTCTTACAACTACATCAACCTGATGATCAATATAATCATGAATAATATCTTTTAAAGGCAATTGTTTAGGACGACCATTTTCAAGTGCCAACATATTGATACCAAATGAAGTTTGAAGTGGTGTTAATCTAAACAACTGATTTAAAATTACTTCTTCCTGCGCATCCTTCTTTAGCTCCATTACAATACGAATACCTTCACGGTTACTTTCATCGTTTAAATAAGTAACACCTTGAATTGCTTTATCACGAATTAAAGAAGCCATTTTAGTAATTAAGTTTGCCTTATTGACCTGATAAGGAATTTCATAGAAAATAATCTGTTTCTTTCCGTTTGATAATTCTTCGACACGATACTTAGAACGAATCATAATGGATCCACGTCCTGTTTCAAATGCTTGACGAATACCTTTACGACCCAAAATGATTCCTCCAGTAGGGAAGTCTGGTCCTTTAATTACTTCCATTAATTGAGGAACTGTAATATCCGGATCATCCATTACCGCAAAAATGGCTTGAATTGTTTCTGATAAATTATGAGGTGGAATATTTGTTGCCATACCAACCGCAATACCCACAGCACCATTGATCAACAAGTTTGGAATACGACTAGGCAGCACAACCGGTTCGCTTTCTTCTCCATCATAGTTTGGAATAAAATCAACCGTATCCTTTTGAATATCACGCAGCATCTCCATAGAGATTTTTGACATACGAGCTTCCGTATAACGCATTGCCGCAGCTCCATCTCCATCTAGAGAACCAAAGTTTCCATGACCATCCACTAATGGATATCGATAAGAGAAATCCTGGGCCATACGAACCATCGCATCATATACAGCTGTATCCCCATGAGGGTGATACTTACCAATAACTTCACCAACAATACGTGCACTCTTTTTATGTGCAACACCTGAAGTAATTCCCAATTGATTCATCGCATGCAAAATACGACGATGAACTGGTTTCATACCATCACGAACATCTGGTAATGCACGTGAAACAATAACAGACATTGAATAATCTAGAAAGGCTGTACGCATTTCTTTGGATATTTCAACATCTTCTACATAGTCATATCGCTTATTTTCTTCTTCCATAAGGACCTCCTACTAGTAATCCAAATTAGCGTATACAGCATTTTCCTGAATATATTCACGCCGAGGCTCTACATCCTCACCCATCAACATATCAAATACACTGTCCGCTTCCATCGCATCATCAATTGTGACACGTTTCAATACTCTATGATGTGGATCCATCGTTGTTTCCCACAACTGTTCTGCATCCATTTCCCCTAAACCTTTATAACGCTGAACTTTGTACCCATCTTTAAATTCTTCGCGCAACTGATCCATTTCCTGTTCCTTATACGCATAGGCAATCTTTTTTCCTTTTTGCACCTTATATAAAGGAGGTTGTGCAATATAAACATATCCACCTTCAATAACAGGTTTCATAAAACGATATAAGAAAGTCAACATCAATGTACAAATATGACTACCATCGACATCGGCATCGGTCATAATAACAATTTTGTGATAACGTAATTTCGTTACATCTACATCTTCTTGAATTCCACATCCAAAAGCAGTAATCATACTACGAATTTCCTGGTTTTCAAAAATACGATGCGTTCTAGCTTTTTCAACATTTAAAATCTTACCACGCAAAGGTAAAATAGCTTGTGTTTTCGCGTCACGACCTTGTTTCGCGCTGCCCCCGGCAGAATCACCTTCGACGATATAAATTTCACATTCACTTGCATCTTTACTTGAACAATCCGTTAATTTACCTGGTAATGAACTAATTCCATCCAATGCAGATTTACGACGTGTTAATTCACGAGCTTTTTTTGCTGCAATTCTTGCCTTGCTGGCAATTTCTGCCTTTTCTACAATAGCCTTGGCAATATCTGGATTTTCTAAGAAGAAACGGTTGATCTGTTCACCCGCAATATTTGAAACAATCTTACGAACTTCACTATTTCCTAATTTTGTCTTTGTCTGTCCTTCATACTGAGGATCCGGGTGCTTAACAGAAATAATCGCAACCAATCCCTCTTTAACGTCATCCTGAGATAAACTCTCATCCTTTTTGATCATATTATTATTTTTCGCATAGGCATTAATACAACGAGTCAAAGCCATTCTGAAACCATCTTCGTGATATCCACCTTCATGCGTATGAATATTATTACAGAAAGAATAAATACTAGATTGATAGCCATCGTTATATTGCAAAGCAACTTCTGCAAGAATACCATCCTGCAATCCCTCTACATAAATGACTTTGTCACTGATTGTACTCTTATTCTTATTTAAGAATTGTACATACTCAATAATTCCACCCTCATATTTATAGTCATTACTTGGACCATCTGATGTTCTTTTATCAGTTAAAGTTAAACGTATATCCTTATTTAAAAAGGCAAGCTGACGCAGACGAGAATTCAACGTTTCATAATCATAAACTGTTGTATCCTTAAAAATCGTTGGATCTGCTTTAAAACGAACTAAAGTACCTGTTTCTTCTGTTGTACCAATAATTTTTAAAGGCTCCACCGCATGTCCACCATTTTCAAAACGAATAAAATAAATTTTACCATCCTGATAAACAGTAACCTCTAACCATTCACTCAACGCATTAACGACACTGGCACCAACACCATGCAAACCTCCGGAAACCTTATAAGCACCTCCACCAAATTTTCCACCTGCATGTAATACCGTCATAATTGTTTCTACTGCGCTAATCCCTGTCTTTTCATGAATTCCAACTGGCATACCACGACCATTATCACGTACCGCAATAATATCCTCTGGCTCAATTGTCACATCAATTCGATTCGCAAAACCAGCCAAGGCCTCATCAATACCATTATCTACAATTTCCCAAACTAGATGGTGAAGTCCACGTACAGAAGTGGAACCAATATACATACCTGGTCTCAAACGAACCGCTTCTAACCCTTCTAACACCTGAATATCATCCGCTGTATACGAATGTTCTACTTGTGTAGCTTGTGTTTCTAATTCTTCAAATTCAAGAATCTCTTTTTGTAATTCATCCTGACTCATTTGTAGACCTCCTTGATTCTCCCTTGTTCTATATCATAGAATCGAACTTCACGATTCCAATGCATATTCAATCGTTCTGTTGTTGTTATAAAAATCTGCATATCATTAGGAAGCTTTTCAATTAATTGTCGCTTTCTAAGATTATCCAGTTCACTAAATACGTCATCCAATAATAAAATTGGATATTGCCCACTCTTTTCATAAATAATTTGGGCTAAACCCAATTTAAGTGCCAATACAAAACTTCTTTTCTGCCCCTGACTAGCCACTTCACATACAGGTTTTCCATTCAATTCAAATAAAATATCATCCCTATGAATTCCAATCAAAGTCTGATGATATTTTTTTTCTTTTTCAAAAACCTTGGCATAAGCTTCCTTCATATCTCCATCCAAATCAATAAACGTTATATACTTAGCATCTATATATTCTTTTTCATTTGAAAAGAATGGATATAGCTCACGCGCTTTTATCATCAAAGAATTCAAAAATTCATTTCTTTGTTTCATAATGATTTTTTGAACATCTATCATCTGATCCAAATAAATTTGAACTAAACACTCATCCACTTTACTCTGTTTCAAAGCTTGATTTCTCTGCTTTAAAATTTTTTGATACGAAGATAACGTAACCGTATACGTTTTTGACAATTTCATTAACTCCATATCAATAAATCGTCTTCGATTTTTTGGAGATGAAGTAAATAAAGATAAATCGTCTGGACAAAATAAGATCGCATTTTCAATTCCAATAAAATCCGAATACTTCTTAACTGGATTTTGAAAACGAAACAAATGCTTTTTTTGATGATCCACAATCACTTTCAATTCTTCTTTTCTGTGATTAGACTCCACCGCTGCCTGAACACAAAATTCATTGCACCCATGCATGATCATACTGTCCAATTGATTTGTTCGAAACGAACGCAAATGACTTAAAAAATAAATAGCTTCAATTAAGTTCGTTTTTCCCTGTGCGTTTTTTCCATATAAAAAATGAATGCATTTTGGTGTAAAAGAAAAAGACATGGTTTCATAATTACGGAAATGAAAACATGTCAGTTTTTCAACATTCATTTCACTTCAATCCTTATTCCATTAGTTTCTACAATATCTCCATGGTAGATCTTTTTTCCACGACGATTTTCATTAACGCCGTTGACTAATACTTCCATGTTTGCTAAATATTCCTTGGCCTGTCCACCACTATAGACAACATCGCAAGCTTTCAGCAATTGTGCTAATGTAATATACTCATCTTTAAGTTCAAATTCCATGAAAATACCTCTTTTCGCATTATAATTATATCATAAAACGACATAAATAGCTATGCGTACAGAGATACCGATATAAAAAGAAACCGTTTAAAACGAGTTTAAACGGCATTTTCTTTAATCATAACTACGAATTGGCACTAAAATCATTAAGACTGAAGCATCTTCCGGATTTGATACCTTGATAGGCTTCATAAATCCAGAAAATTCAATTAATACTTTTTCGCATCCCAATGCCTTGATCGCATCCAACATATATGTACCATTACATGTCAATGAAATATCTTCTCCTTCATATTCACACTTAGTCAATACTTCATCAGAGTTTCCAATTTCACTTGAATACGTCTTAACATGAGTTTCTGCAGTTGAACATTCCAATTTTATTAAATGTACTTTATCATTACGAATGAAGTTAGTACGATCAATTGTACCTGCAATTTCATATGAATCCACCAACATCTTAGATACACAACTTGTAGGAATAATTCTTTGTACATCTGGGAAAGTTCCATCAATCAAACGAGTTTGGATAATTGTTTTATCAAATACAAACTGTGCTTTTTTAGAATCTGCATAAATATCGATTGTATCATCATCCGAAACAGAACGAACAACCTCAGTTAAAGATTTACTAGGAATTGTGATATTAAAATCTTGACTTGAATTCAATTCAATTGTTTTTCTAGCTAAACGATATGAGTCTGTTCCAGAACAATACAACATATTACCTTGTGAATTGAAGTTTACCCCTGTTAATACTGGACGTTGATCTTTATCGCTGCACGCAAATGCAGTTTGAGAAACAATAGATTTTAAACCTGTTGCCTTCAATACAAAATGATGATTAGGTTGTGTAAAATCAATATCAGGATATTCATTAGAACGAATACCATTTAAATTAAATTGACCATTATCACTAGAAATACGAACTAAAGAGTAGTCAATTACTTCAATTTCAATATTTTTACAATCCAACTTACGAACAATTTCTAACAAATACTTAGAATCAATAATAATAGATCCTTCTTCTTCAATATCTAAATTATTCAATTCACCAGGAACAATTACAGTACGAATGGATATATTTGAATCACTACCAGTTAAAATCATTGAACCATCTTTTAAATCAATACAAATACCTGATAGTGCAGGCAATGGAGAAAAGACACTAATAGCTCTAGAAACAATAGATAGCTTGTCATAAAAATATTTTCGATCAATAGAAAAATGCATAAAATCCTCCTTTTATTAATATATTTATATATAAATTATAATATAAGGGACTGTATAAGTGTGTAAAAATTGCACAGACCCTTTAAAATACCTACTCTATGCTAATTTTTAGGGTGTGGATTCCATGAGGAATACAGTGTATAAATTAAGAATCCAAAGTGCTACGAATTTTTTCAACAGCTGTTTTAAAAGCTTCATCTTTTTGAATCAATTTTTTAGCACGCTCATACGAACTAGAGATTGTAGTATGGTCTCTACCACCTAATTCTTGGCCGATAGATACATAAGATTTATGAAGCAAGTCTCTGGATAAATAAACACAAATATGACGTGCATTTGCGATAAATTTTTGACGACATTTTCCCTCTAAATCTTTATAAGAAAGGCCATAGAAGCGAGTAACAGCTTTTTTAATCTTTTTGATTGTCAATTCATCCGATTGCGATACAATAGGCTCTTTAATAAGCACTTTACGCGCAAAATCCATGTCAATTACATCTGGATTGAATAAAGTTGCATTAAAAATTAAGCGATTTAAAGTACCTTCTAGATTTCTGACGTCATTTGAATATTTACCAGCCAAATAATCAATAACATCTTCACTCATGTTCACACTTTCTTCACGTCCCTCGATTTTTTTCTTTAAAATTGCTTTACTTGTTTCAAATTCCGGTTTAGAAATACTGATTGTAAGCCCAGAAACAAAGCGTGAAATTAAACGAGACTGTAATCCACTAATTTCACTAGGATGCATATCACTTGTGATAATAATCTGTGTGTTCTTTTGAATCAACTGATTATAGACAGTGAAGAAGATTTCCTGACTGCTAGAATGTTGCTGCAAATTTTGAATATCATCAATCAAAAAATAATCACAATCTAAAAGTTGTTCTTTTACTCTTTCTACAGTATTGCCATGAACATTTTTGGTTTTCATAGCTTCAATCAATAAAGAAACTAAATCACCACTATACATGTAGATGACTTTACATTCAGGATGTTCCTTAGCTAGATAATTTCCCATCGCATGTAGTAAATGGGTTTTACCTAAGCCAGAATTACCATATAACATAAGTGGATTAAAAAGATGTGAAGTCGTTTGTGTACAACAAGCTAAACATGCGGCATAAGCCTCCGCATTAGAATTACCTTCGACAAAATTTTCAAATGTATAAGAAGGATTGAATTTATTTTCTAATAAAACATTCGTTCTTTGTTTGACAACCTCTTCAGGCATCATTTTTTCCATTTCTCTTTGGTGAATAAACTGAATTGTTAATGTATCGCCCCATACCTCACTTAAAGTGGATTCAAACAGTTCTTTTTCTTTCTGTTTCTTTAAAATACTAAAAGTGATTGTAGAACGATAGGCTACATAAGCTATATTATCCTCTATTTTAAATAGAGTTGTTTTTGAAATCCATGAATTGAATGTATGACTATCAAAATAGTTGGATTCTTGTATCTTTTGTAAAGTTTCATTCCATATCGATGTATAAGACATGGTAGACATAGTAAAACCTCCTTGCAGTATTACTATTATACACGATTTTTACACTTATCCCCATTTATTCTTTTGGGATAAATCTTTTCCCAATGTGGACTTATGTGCAAAAAAAATGAACAAAATCGGGATAACTCACTTTATATTCATATTAAATACATAGCGAATTATTGATAAACAAAGGCTCTCAATGACTTTTCCCAAGTTATACAGAGCATGGATTTAGAATGTCTTTATCCACTGTATAACTTATGATTTTATATACATTTTATATGTATATTTTGAATTAAAATAAAATAGAATGCAGATCCATATATATAATATGTGGATAATATATAGACCATTTTGTGTAAAACTAATAAAATGTTATAATGAAGTGTAGGAATATAAAGGGGTATAAAAGTATATGTATATTTTTAAATCGAATATAAATCAAAAAGAATACGATCACTTTGTAGAAAATCATCCTAGTTGTAGTTTGCTTCAAAGCTACAAATGGTCAAATATAAAAAATAATTGGAACTCAATTTATACAGGGGTTTATGAAAAGGATACATTAGTAGCCGCCGGGTTGGTATTGATTCGTCCATTACCACTTTCTTTTTCTATGTTTTATTTGCCTAGAGGACCAATTTTAGATTATAAAAATAAAGAGTTATTGAATTTTTACTTTACAGAATTAAAGAAAATTGCCAAAAAAGAACATTGTTTATTTATTAAATTTGATCCAAGTATTTTAATTTCAAGCTTCCACTTAGACGAAGAAAGAAAAGAATTTAATTATAAGGAAGAGTTTGAAAATATTAAATCATGTAAAGCCATTCATTATGGATTCAATAAAGATTTTGATACAACCATTCAACCAAGATACAATATGGTAGAGTATGCGGATGATTTTGGAATGGACAATTTATCTAAAAAAGGGAAAAAGAACATTAAAATTGCTCAGAAACAAAATTTAGATATTCAATTTGGACACAAAGAATTATTGGAAGACTTTGATAAAGTCATGAAATGTACAGAGGAAAGAAAAGGAATTTCTTTACGAACAAAAGAGTATTATGAATTACTTCTAGATACATATGCAGATGATGCATTTATCACTTTAGCCTATTTCCATATCCACGATATGTTAAAAGAGACAAAAGAAAGATATGAACAGTGTTTACTAGATTTAGAGAGTTGTCCAGAGAACGCAAAGAAGAAACGTTTTACCTTGGAAGAATTAAAAGACTCATTAGAGAAGAAAATCAGTAAATATGAAGAAGATGTGAAAACATATGGTGAAACAGTCTGTGTTTGTGGAACACTAACCGTAAAATATGGACATACATCAGAAATTTTATATGCAGGAATGAATGAAGATTTTAAACGTTTGATGGGCCCCTATTTAACTTGGTATAAAACAATGGAAAAATGTTTTGAACTTGGATGTAAAACAAGTAATATGGGTGGAATTGAAGGAACTCTTAAGGGAGGACTTGTTGATTTTAAAGAAATATATCATCCTAGAATCAATGAATACATTGGTGAATTTGATATTCCGGTTAATTCAATATTGTATAATGTTGCATTTAAATTTTATAAGAAGATTAAGGAAAGAAACGCAAAACACAAATAATTTAAGCATGATCTAAGTACGACCATCTATTATATCCAAGTAAGGATGGAATTTGATATGTCGTATTTATTTTTTTAAGAGATAAACCGTGAAGAATTTGATGAATTTGTAGAAAAGCATGAATATTGTAATTAACCACAAAGATATAACTGAGCAAAAGTAAAAAGTAATTGGGATCATATGTATACAGGTGTGTATAAAGACAATGTATTAGTCGCAACAGGTTTAATATTGATAAAAAGATTGCCATTATCATTTTGTATGTACTATTTACCCAGAGGTCCTATGATGGATTATAAGGATAACGTGCTTGTTCAATATTATTTTGATCAATAAAAAAAGGTCGCAAAAAAAAGATCATTGTATCTTTATTAAATTTGATCCAGCTATTCATGTTAATGATTATGATTCAAAATCATATAATACAAATCGATATGAATATACAGATACATATTTAAAAATATTCAAAAGCTGTAAAGCTATACATCATGGCTATACAATGAGTATTGCGGATACAGTACAGGCTAGATTTCAATCGAACGTATATTCATATGAAAATATAGAGAAAACATTGCCAAAACATACGAAACGTTTAATTAAGGATTCATAGCGTAGAAATGTTCAAATTATTCATGGACAAGGTGAATTGCTAGATGAATTCAGCCGACTTGTAGAATTGACGGAATCAAGAAAAGGCGTTGCGTTAAAAGATAAAGAATATTTCAAGACATTATTAGAAAATTGTCCTGAAGGAAGCGTCATCTTTTTAGCGACTTGTAACGTATATCAATTAGATAAAGAGGCAAAGGAAAAGAAGGTACAGCGTGAAAAAGAAATGCTGCAACATCTGAAAATGCTAAAAAGAAATTGCATCGTTTAGAAGATTAATTGCAAAGTGTAAATAAAGATATTAATGAATATAAGAAATTGTTTGATGAATTTGGTCAAGAAGATAAAGAGATTGCGATTGCAGGAATACTTAGTATTCAATATGGAAATACTTGTGAAATGTTGTATGCAGGAATGGACGAAAGATTCAAAAAATTTATGCCTCAATATAAAGAATATGTTGAAAACTTTAACTGGGCATTTGATAGAGGATGTTTATGGAGTAATATGGGTGGTGTAGAAGGATCTTTAGATGATGGATTGACAAAATTTAAAGATAACTTTAATCCAACTATAAATGAAATGATAGGAGAATTTGATATACCGGTTTATCCATTTATGTAGCGTTTAACTCAAAAAGCGTATGAAATACTTAAAAGTAAGCATAAGTAATAATTATTTTATTGACAATCATTTTAATTTATGTTTATAATGTTTGAGCAATCTTATTTGAAAATTTAGAAGAAGAAGACTGAGGGGTGTAATCAAGATGAAAAGAACATATCAGCCAAGTAAGAGAAAACACCAAAAAGTTCATGGCTTCCGTGCTCGTATGGCAACTGTTGGTGGACGTAACGTTCTTTCTAGAAGAAGAGCGAAAGGCAGAAAGGTTTTATCCGCATAGAAATCACCTGCTAGGTGATTTTTTTGTCTGGATAGGGAAATAACATGAAAAAAGAATTTCGTGTATTAAAAAACTATGAGTTTTCTTCCATCATCCAGAATCGACAATTTGTTAAGTCGTCGTCTTTTGTTTGTTATTTTCAAAAACGTAAACTAGACCATGCAAGAGTCGGAATCAGTGTTGGCAAAAAATTAGGAAATGCGGTCTGTCGAAATAAAGTGAAAAGACAGCTTCGTAGTATAGTAGATGATATTTTTACATTTGAAGAGGGATATGATCTTATTATTATAGTCCGACCTGCCTACGCAAATAAATTGTTTGAAGAAAATAAAAATGAAATGAAAGAAAATCAAAATCGGATAAATAAAAGATTTTTGAAGAAGTAGAGGAATAAAAAATGAAACAATTTTTGCAGAAAAAAGCAAAATTGGTCTTTCTATGTATGTTGGTATTATTAACATGTACGGCTTGTGCAAATCCAAGAGGTAGAGATGGAAAAACATTAGCAGACCAAATTATTGCAAGTGAAGAAACAACAATTGATGCAAGTCAAATCAATTACAAAGACATTTCTGATAAAGAATTAAAGAAAGAAATTAAAAAGAATATTAAAGATGGACAATATACAATTCAACCAACAACTTTTAAAGAATCTATGTCAAAAGGATGGTTCGAAGGTTTAATTGTTTGGCCAATTGCACAAATTATCAACTTAATTTCAGCAAAAACAGATGCCGGTGTAGGTATTATTTTAACAACATTGTTAATTCAGGTGCTTGTATTTTTATTTACACGTAAATCACAAATGTCTACACAAAGAATGCAGGAAATTCAACCTGAAATTCAAAAGATTCAAAATAAATATAAAGATAAAACAGATGAGCGTTCTAAAATGCAGATGGCTCAAGAAATGCAGAATATTTATCAAAAATACGATATTCACCCATTTGGTTCAATGTTAATTACTTTCATCCAGCTGCCAATCATGATGGGTATGTATTATGCAACAATGCGTTCAGTAAGTGTTGTTAGCGGAAGCTTTATGGGTATTTCTTTAGCAGGTACTCCACTTGATGGATTTAAAGCACTCGATATCGCATATATCTCAATTTATGTGTTGATGGTTATCTTCTATATTGTATCAATGAAATTACCTCAATGGTTAAAGAAATGGCAAGATAAGAAAGATAACGTTAAAGTTAAAAAATATGCACAGGAAGAAACAAATCCTATGGCTAACAGCATGAACATGTCAATGTATTTCATGACAGCAATGATTTGTATTATGTATATTTCATGGCCAATGGCGATGTCATTCTATTGGTTAGTATCAAGTGTAATTCGTGTATGTCAATCATTGATCCTACACAAAGTTATGAACAAAAAGTAGGTATAACATATGGAATTCGCTAAATTTACTGGAAAAACTTTAGATGAAGCTTTAGCAGCTGCTTGCAATGCTAAAGGATGTACAAAAGAAGAACTTCATTATGAAGTTACAGAAGAAAAAAGTGGTTTTTTAGGAATCGGAAAAACAATTGAAATTGAAGCATATTGCCCAAAAGATATTGAAGATTTCATTAAGTCATATATTCAAACATATTTTGACAATGCAGAATTAGATGGAACTGTTGAAATTGAAAATGATCATGGTTTTTATCGTATTACTGTAAACACAAAAAACAATGCGATTATGATTGGTAAAGCGGGTAAGTCTTTACAAGCATTCAATCGTTTAGTTAAAGCTGCAGTAAGTGCAGCATTCAAAAAGCGTATCGGACTTTTAATCGATGTGAATGGTTATAAGGAAGAAAGATACGAAAAAATCTGTAAAATGGCAGTTCGCGTCGCAAAAGATGTACGTCGTACAAAAGTAGATGCAGTATTAGATCCAATGCCAGCCGATGAAAGAAAGGCAATTCACAATGCTTTAGCAGGAATGAACGATATTTCTACTAAGAGTGAAGGTGAAGGCGAAGGACGTCGTTTACACATTTTGTATACACCAGGAAAAGATGAAGAATAACGGGATAATCCCGTTATTTTTTTGAAGGAGGGCTTCATGAAAATTATTATTGGATTAGGGAATATTGGTAGAGAATATGAAAATACGCGTCATAATGCAGGCTTTATGGCGATTGATAAATTGGCACAAATGCTAGAAATGGATTTTAATCAGGAAAAGTTTTCGGCTTATTTTGCGAAAAAGAAAATTGATGGAGAAGACATAATTTTATTAAAACCAACCACATATATGAATAATAGTGGTATCGCATTAAGACAATGCATGGATTTCTATAAAGTGCCTTCTGAAGATATCCTTGTATTATATGATGATATGGATATGCCTGTTGGAAAACTTCGTTTGCGTCAAAAAGGTAGTGCTGGTGGTCATAACGGAATCAAGAGTATTATTTCTCATATTGGCACACAGGAATTTGATCGTATTCGCATAGGAATTGGTAAAGATAAATTAATTCCAGTTGTAGACTGGGTACTGGGTAAATTCCCTCAAGAACAACAAGAGGATTTAAATCATGCTTTAGAACAAGCCGCGAAAGCAGCTAAATTTTCAATAAAACACTCTTTTAGTGACACAATGAATAGGTATAATAAGAAGTAGAAGGTGATATTTTTGAAAGATACAATATTAAATAAATTACAGTCCAATCCAGTAGCTCAACAAATGCTTCAATTTGGCAATAATATTGGTAACTTATTTCCAAATGAAGAAGCTTTATGTATGGCCAGTGCTTTTATGCAGGATCAACAAACACGAATTGTAGTTAAGAAAAATCGTTATGAAGCGCAACAACTCTATCAAAGATTGAAACCACTTATCAATGATACATTATTATTTGTGATGGAAGAATCTTTGCGTGTACAAGCCATCGCTTCAAGTCCAGAAGATAAACAAGAACAACTCTATGTATTAACTCAGCTTGTGAAAGAAGATAAGCCACGTATTATCATATGTAATACGGCGGCCTTTTTACGTTACTTACCCGATAAAGAATTATTTAAAAGTCTTTGTTACAAATTTGAAGTAGATCAAGAAATTACGATGGCAGAATTGAAACAAAAACTAAATCGTGCCGGCTATACAAAGGTCAATTATGTAGATCGTCCATGTACATACGCAAGTCGTGGAGGAATTGTCGATGTATATTGCCTTGAATATGAACATCCAATTCGTATTGAATTTTTTGATACAGTGATTGAATCCATTCGTTTATTTCATGAAGAAACTCAACGAACAATTCAAACAATAGATTCTGTATTGATTAATCCAGCTACAGATTTATTGTTTACAGATGATCAGATTGAGTATCTTCAAAAAGAAATTGATTCTGAATTAGAAAAACAACAGGCAAAATTAATTCAAGATGATTATGACTTCTTATTAGATTATATTGAAAAAGATAAGATTTCTATAGAAAACTATAATATTGATCCACATTTGTATATTTATTTTAGTTATTTAAATGCCAATAAATTAACTGACTATATCAATGGACACATTATTTTCTCAAGTCAGGAAGAAGTGGAAAGTGGATATAAAAAATTGAATGAGGAAACGATATCTTTTATTCAGGAAATGGTTGAATCGCATCAATATTTACCTAAGTATTGTATGTTCCATGACATACTTACATTTGAAAAAGAACATACGATTCAGATGTTCCATGATTTCTTAGATTTTAAACATCCAATCTTCTCAAATATAGAGACATTAGAACAATCAGATCAACCATTGATTCAAATTCTAGAGAATCTAAAAGGGGAAAATATCTATATTTCTTTGGATGAGGAACATACAAAAAAAGTGCAGGAAGCCTTAAAAGCTTATTCAATTCATAGGAATATCACATTTATTAAAGATGACTTTTATGAAGGATTTACATATGAAGATATTTCTGTTTATACACAACAGGAATTATTTCATCATCCTAGTCAAATTAAGCGTTATCAGAAAACATTTAAACAAGGTCAGATTTTACAGAATATTCTTGAACTAGAACCAAACGATTATGTTGTACATGAACAATATGGTATTGGCCAATATGTTGGAATTACAACGCGAAAAATAAAAGGAAAGACATTAGATTATTTACATGTTTTATACAATGGAGGCGATGAATTATTTGTCCCATTATCACAATTTCAGTTGGTAAGAAAATATGTGTCCAAAGAAGGTGTGGGCATCAAATTATCGCAATTGGGTTCTAACAAATGGAAAAAGACGAAGGAAAAGGTTTCTAAAAAGGTTGAAGAAATTGCGTCTCGATTAGTTGAGTTATATGCGAAGCGAAATGAAGATATTGGTTTTGCGTTCAGTAAAGATGATGATCTACAAAGAGAATTTGAAGAAGCCTTTGAATATGAGGCAACACCAGATCAAATGAAAGCTACAGAAGAAATCAAACGAGAAATGGAAAAGTCAAAACCAATGGATCACTTATTATGTGGAGATGTAGGGTTTGGTAAGACAGAAGTAGCTATGCGTGCTGCATTCAAGGCTATTTCAAATAATAAACAAGTAGCTTTACTGTGCCCAACTACAATTTTATCTATGCAACATTATCAGACGTTTATAAAGCGTTTTGAAAATGTAGGTGCTAATATTCGCGTAGTGAATCGTTTTGTGCCAACAAAAGAAATGAGTCAGATTAAAAAAGAATTGGCGGACGGGCAAGTTGATATTATTATTGGTACACATAAATTATTGAATAAATCTTTTCAATATAAAAGCTTAGGTTTATTGATTATTGATGAGGAGCAGCGATTTGGAGTTGAGCACAAAGAAAAAATTAAAGAGATGAAAAACACAATCGACGTTTTATCTTTAAGTGCAACACCAATTCCTAGAACTTTACAGATGTCTTTGATTGGGGTACGTACGATTTCACAATTGAATACACCACCATTACATCGTCATCCAATTCAAACGTATGTGATGGAAAACAAAAAGAGTGTCGTGAAAGAAATCATTCAAAGAGAATTATCTCGTGGAGGACAAGTTTTTTATTTGTATAACCACGTATCGAATATCTATTCTGTAGCTAAAAATATTCAAAATATGTTCCCTGATGCCAAAGTAGCAGTGGCACATGGACGTATGGATAAGAATGATATTGAGCAGACGATGATTGATTTTGAACAAGATAAATATCAAATTTTAGTTTGTACAACAATTATTGAAACTGGACTAGATATTGCGAATGCGAATACGATGATCATTGATGATGCCGATCGTTTTGGATTGTCTCAACTTTATCAGATTCGAGGTCGTGTGGGGCGTCGTGAAAAAATCGCATATTGTTATTTATTGGTACAGCCACAAAAAGAATTAACAGAACAGGCACATAAAAGGTTAAAAGCCATTAAAGAATTTACATCTTTAGGCAGTGGATATAAAGTGGCTATGCGAGATTTAACAATTCGTGGAGCCGGAGACATGCTTGGGCCGCAACAAGCAGGATTTATTGATGATGTTGGTTTGGATTTATATCTTGAAATGTTGGCAAGTGCCATTAAGGAAAAGCAAGGCAAGCCAATTGAGAATAAAAAGAATGATAAAGTGGCTCAAGTTCAGCTATCGGGATATATACCTAAAAAATTCACAGATAATGATGGAGATAAATTAGAAATCTATCAACACATTAAGAAAACAGAGAGTCTTACTGAATTGATTGAATATGAAAAACGTGTTGAAGACTTATTTGGGCATATTCCAAATGAAGTAAAACAATTGTTTGAACAGAAAAAACTGGATTTCTTTGTGAATCGAGAAGGTGTTGAATCATTAAAAGAAACAGATGACGTCGTTACAATCACAATGAGTGCTGAATGGTCAAAGAATTGTGATGGTGTCAAATTATTTGGAGCTATCAATGATATTAGTCGAAAGATCAATTTGAAATTAGAGAGTGGAAAAATTAAGATCATGATTTCTAAACGATTAAAGAAACATATTGAATTGTTGATGCAGGTTATTGATAAATTAGAAGGAGAGTTTTGATGCGATTAGATAAATATTTAAAAACAGCACGAATCTTAAAAAGAAGAGAAGCTGCTAAAGAATTAGCTTTACAAGGACGTATCTGGGTCAATGAACGAGTGGCAAAACCAAGTACAGAATTAAAAATAAGTGATACAATTCGTATTCGTTTTGGAGCAAGACTTCTTGAAATTCGTGTATTAGATATTCAAAAACAAGTTTCGAAACAAAATGCCCAACTATTGTTTGAAATTATACACGAAGAAAGAATCGAAGATGAACAAGCTTAATGTTGTGTGCGGAGCTCTTATCATAGATGGAAAAGTGATGATTGCCCAAAGAAATTATGGTTCAAGCAAAGGTTTCTTTGAATTTCCTGGTGGAAAAGTTGAGAAAAGTGAAACAAAAGAAGAGGCATTAATTCGGGAATGGAAAGAAGAATGTGATATTGACATTCACAATGTGCAATATTTAGCTTCTAGCGTGGATTATCAAGATGGATATGAAATTCACTTAACTTGTTTCACATGTACTTCTAATGAAAAACCAACAAAATTAAGTGTGCATTCAGAATATATTTGGACAACTCCAGATCATATATATGACTATAACTTCTTTAAATCTGATAAAATGCTTGTAGAAGCATTAAAGGGGGTATGGCCATGTTTAACAAAACCAATGAAACCAAAGTATTAAGAGATCCTGTGCATGGATATATTCATGTGAAGTATCAAGTGATATGGGATTGTATCAACGCAAAAGAATTTCAAAGATTGCATCGCATCCATCAATTGGGTGGGGATTTTCAAATCTATCATACGGCGGAGCATTCCCGGTTTTCTCATAGTTTAGGGGTATATGAAATCACAAGACGGATGTGTGAAGAAGTGGATTCAATTGCGGCTACTTTAAGTGAATATGAAAAAATTCAGGTTTTATGTGCTGCTCTGTTGCATGATTTAGGACATGGACCATTTTCTCACTTCTTTGAAACACTTCACAAGAAACATCATGAACAAATGACTTGTGATTTAATTTTGGATCCAGAAACAGAAATTCATAAAGCACTAATTAAAGAGGATGAGGCTCTTCCACAAAATATTGTGTTGATTCTAACACATCAACATGCAAAACCAATGATGTATCAAATGATTAGTTCACAACTGGATGCGGATCGAATGGATTATCTATTAAGAGATGCCTACGAAACAGGTACAAGCTATGGAAATTTTGATTTGGAAAGAATCTTACGTACTTTACGAGTAAAAAATGATTCTCTATGTGTGAAAATGAGTGGAATGCACAGTATTGAAGACTATATTATGGCAAGATACCACATGTATTGGCAGGTTTACCTTCATCCAGATGCCAAATCATATGAAATTATGATTCAACAATTCTTTAAACGATATGCACAAGTACGAAACATAGAAGTATTTGAACCATTATTGAATGGCGAGTTATCGAATAAGGATTTTTATTTAATGGATGAACATCGAATGTTCTATGGTTTTCAACAAGCTCTAGAATGTGAAGATGAAATTCTAAAGGATTTCGCAAATCGAATTTTGAATCGTCATTTGTTTGAATGGATAGAAGATCCAAGTCACCAACAAATTCAAGAAATCAAGAATAAATTGGTGGTCTCCGGACATGACTTAGATTATTACTATTATGAAGCTATTTCACATTCTAAAGCATATTTGCCTTATACAGAAAATGATGAGAATCAAATAATATGGATGTTAGATTCTAAAAAAGAACGGGTATCTTTATCGAGTTGTTCACAGATTGTTAAGGCATTATTAAAGATGAAAAATCAAACAAATAAGCGTATTTATTTTCCAAAAGAAATACTTTAAAAACTACGGTAACATGTGATGTGTTACCGTTTTCACTTGTGAAAAAATAGTGTAATTTTATAAAAAAAGGAGAATTTTAGATTAATTTTGATATATTTTCATTAAATTGTTATGTTTTTTAATAAATTTTCTTGCAAAAAAATCAGAGTGTGATATTATGCACTAGCTATGACAAATCAGGTATATTTATTTGATAAAATTTCGAATCAAACATTGTATAAAGGAGAGGCTAAGATTGACTTTTCTGGTAATGAAGGTCTATTAGTTTCTTTTAATAATGATACACATCATTTCGAATGGAGAATTTGGAAAAAAGGATTGGTAATTCGTAGTGAATCGGATATTATTGTGAATTTGACACTACGTTTAAATAGTCAAACAAAAGGTCACATAGAAACTGAATTTGGAAAAATAGATTTGGATTGTCATACAAGTCATTATGATGTAGATGAAAATTGTGTAGAAGTTAAATACAGTCTTATACAAGGGAATGAAAAACAAGAATTTCACTTTGTACTATATATAAATAAGGAGGAGACATATGCAGTCAATTGAAGTTGAATTAAAGCAGGCTATTCAAAATGCAGTAAAAAAAGCATTTGATTTAGATTTAGATGTACAAAACATTGTGGTTGAAACACCAAAAAATAAAGATCACGGTGATTTCTCAAGTAATGTTGCGATGCAATTAACTCGTCAATTACACCAGAATCCAAGAATGATTGCACAAAGTATATTAGATACGTTCTCATTGGAAATGGTTTCTAACGTAGAAATTGCAGGACCTGGCTTCTTAAACTTTACATTATCAAAAGACCGTTTTAGTACAGTTATTTCTGAAGTGTTAGCTCAGAAAGAAAACTATGGACAACAGCCAGCTAACGGCATTAAAGTGGATTTGGAATATGTTAGTGCCAATCCAACTGGATCATTACACTTAGGACATGCTCGTGGAGCTGCATGGGGAGACAGTTGTGCTCGTATCATGAAAAAAGCTGGATACGATGTAACTCGTGAATACTATGTGAATGATGCTGGTAATCAGATCACAAACTTAGCATTATCATTAAATGCTCGTTATCGTCAGGCACAAGGAATTCCAACTGAAATTGGTCAGGACGGATACATGGGTAAGGATGTTGAAGAAAAAGGATATGAATTGGCGAAAGAATATCCACAAACATACTTAGAACCAACAGAAGAGAATTTGAAATTCTTCAGAAAAGAAGGAATCAAATTTGAATTAGATAAAATTAGAAAAGACTTAAATCGTTATCGTGTACACTTCGATGTTTGGTCAAGTGAACAAAGCATTCGTGATGCTGGTAAAGTAGAAGCAGCTATCAATGAATTAAACAAAAAAGGATATGTATATGAAAAAGATGGAGCATTGTGGTTTGAAACTACAAAATTTGGAGATGACAAAGATCGTGTTTTAAGAAAACAAGATGGTTCATTAACATATTTGGTTCCAGATATCGCATATCACAACGATAAATGTCAACGTGGATTTGACATGTTGGTTGACTTCTTTGGAGCGGATCACCATGGATATATTCCTCGTTTAAAAGCAAGTATGACAGCATTAGGAAATGATGCGGATAAATTGCATGTTGATATTATCCAGATGGTTCGTTTAGTATCAAATGGTGAAGAAATGAAAATGTCAAAACGTTTAGGAAACGCAACAACAATTAATGAACTATGTGATAAAGTAGGTGTTGATGCAGCTCGTTATTTCTTTGTACAACGTGCATTGGATTCACATTTAGATTTCGATATTGAATTGGCAACTAAGAAATCAAATGAAAACCCAGTTTACTATGCACAATATGCTCATGCTCGTATGTGTTCTATTCAAAAACAGGCACAGGATATTGAATTGGCAACAAGTTTTGAAGATTTGACAAACGAAAAAGAAATTGAATTAATGAAGTCTTTACAAGAATTCAATAAAGTAATCGTTGAAACTGCTCAGTCTCGTCAAGTTCACAAAATGTGTCACTATATTCAAAATTTAGCTAGTAAGTTCCACAGTTTCTATAACGTATGTAAAGTTGTAGATCGTGATAATTTAGAACTAAGTGCACAACGTCTAGCCTTAGTAAAGGCAACACAAATTGTTTTGGCCAACGCATTAGAATGTATTGGTGTTGAAGCCGTTGAATCAATGTAAGTATTAAGAGGAGTTTTATTGAATTATGAAAAAGTCTATGATTGAAGTTGCATATCAAGTATTGACAAATAATAATGGATCTATGCCATTTGTTGATCTTTGGAAAGATGTAAGTCAGGAAATGGGATTTAATCAAACGCAGTTTGAAGATAATATTGCTCAATTTTACACAGATTTATCTTTAGACGGACGTTTCTTGAATATGTCACAAAATACTTGGGATTTGCGTTCACGTCACACGTATTCAGAAAGTGTTATGGATACAGATTCTATCGCAATCGATGAAGATGATGAGGATGAAGAAGATTCAGAATTGATTGAAGATGAATTAGATGAAGTAGAAAAAGAAATTGACGAAGAAGAAAACGAATAAAAAGCGCTCTTTTCACAATAAATTCACTTTGAATTGTTAGAATTAAAGTGGAAAGGAGAAGGAATGCAAGAAAATCTGCATCATGCAGATTTTTTTTCTATGAAAAATTTGATAAACTAGAAGTTGTTAAGGAGAATTTTTATATGTTTAAAAGCATTTCATATGTTATAAAAGAGAATTTTTCAAATGTTTATCGTATTTTCTGTATTGCAAAATATGAATTGTTGTCAGATATGCGAGATTCAAAATTTGGTATTTTTTGGAACTTTGCTTCTCCCGCTATCCAAGTTTTCACATATTGGCTAGTGTTTGGTATTGCCTGGGGAAGAAAAGCTCAGACATACAAAGGTATTACGGTAGAATATTTACCATGGCTTGTTGTGGCATTTAGTGTATGGTGGTATATCCGTCCATGCATTGTAGATGGGTGTTCTGCGGTATTCTCAAAAACCAATGTCATCACAAGAATGAAGTTTCCTGTATCTGTTTTACCGGCAACCGTTTGTTTAAAAGAATTGTTTAATCACTTTGTGATGTTGATTATCACATTTGTCGCTTTAATTTTAAGTGGGTGGTATCCAAATCTAAATTGGTTATGGATCATCTATTATATGTTCTGTGCATTTATGCTTGGAGAAGCGATTTCACTTGTATTATCTGTGCTTACTATGTTGTGGCGTGATGTAAAGAAATTTATTTCTTCAATCATGCGTATGTTGATGTATTTTTCTCCAATCTTATGGGATTGTCATTTTAAACCGGATGTTCCATTTGCGAGTATTCTAAATAAGCTTGTAAAGGTAAATCCAGTTTATTATATTATTCAAGGATATAGAGATGCTGTATTCTATGGAAGAAATGTTTTTGATCATCCTGCAATTACACTTTATTTCTGGTGTTTAGTTTTTGCGATTTTTGCGCTAGGATGCTTTTTGATGTATACCTTCAAAAAGAAATTCATTGATATGATTTAAGGAGGCTTTTATGTCCAAAGAAGAATATGCTGTTGAAGTCGAAAATATTTCAAAAATTTATACTTTAAGAAATAAAAACAATCAATATAAAACAGATAAAAAAGAGTTCTATGCCTTAAAAGATGTATCTTTCAAAGTGAAAAAAGGTGATGTTGTTGGAATTTTGGGAACCAATGGTTCTGGTAAATCAACTTTATCTTTATTGTTGTCAGGAATTTCTGAAATCAATAGTGGTACGATGAAAATTAATGGAGAACAAGCATTGATTGCTATTAACACAGGATTGAACCAACAATTAACAGGACTTGAAAACATCAACGTTAAAGGAGCTTTGATGGGGTTAAGAAAGAAACGTATCCAGGAAATCACGAATGATGTCATTGATTTTGCAGAATTAGGTGATTTCTTATATCAACCAGTTAAAAAATATTCATCAGGTATGAAATCTCGTTTAGGATTTTCCATCTCACTTGCATTAAATCCAGATATTTTTATTGTCGATGAAGCATTAAGTGTTGGTGATAAAGGTTTTGCGAAGAAATGTATGAAACGAATGATGAAATTAAGAGATGAAGAAGGAAAAACAATCTTCTTTATTTCTCACTCGTTAAGTCAGGTTCGTGAATTCTGTAAAACAGGAATGTGGATCGAAGGTGGGCAACTTGTTGAAATGGGAGATATTGACAAGGTTTGTGATGATTATTCGGTTTATGTGGATAAGTTAGAGGCTATGAGTAAAAAAGAAAAGAAAAAATTCTTGGATGAAAAATTTGAGAAGCGATTATTACCTAAAAAAGAAAAGAAGGGCATCGCAAAATTATTTGGTTAATAAAGGAGTTTTAGTGACTCCTTTTCAATTTATCAAAAATAGTTTACAATTACAGTGTTTATATAGGGAGGTTTATAACTCATGAAAACAGTAATAACATATGGAACTTTTGATTTATTTCATGTAGGCCATTTAAATTTATTACGCCGTGCAAAAGAATTAGGGGATTATTTAATTGTAGCGGTAAGTAGTGATGAGTTTAATTTGGGTAAAAATAAAGTTTGTAAGATCAAAGATACAGATCGTATGAAGATTGTAGAAGCTATTAAATATGTCGATAAGGTAATCCCAGAAACAAGTTGGGAACAAAAAATCGAAGATGTTAAAAAATATAATGTAGATGTATTCGTCATGGGTGATGATTGGAAAGGAAAATTTGATTTTTTAAAGGATTATTGTGAAGTTGTTTATTTGCCAAGAACTGAGGGTATCAGTACAACACAGCTGAAAGAGGAATTGAAGGGTTAATATGCGTACTATCAGTATTATCCTTCCTTTTTTTAAGTACAAACATTACTTTAAAGAATGTCTACAAAACTTAGCACAAAGTACATTTAAAGATTTTGAATTGATTGTCGTATTAGATCATCCAACTGAAGATATTGACGATTTATTAGAAGAATATAATTCTATTTTTGATATGCGCGTTTATACATTGCCAGAAGGTGTAACAGGTGTAGCTGCATGTCGAAATGTTGGAATTCAACAAGCTAAAGGTGCCTACCTCTACTTTTTAGATAGCGATGACTATGTTTTAGAAGATACTCTACAAAACATGATCAAAGCTATGGATCATGATGTAGATATGGTTTATGGTAAATTGAATCACACTTGGAATAACAAGGCCAATTATCTTCATAAAGTAGAAAATAAAGAAGTAGATGAAGAAGATCAAGAAGAAAGGGAGCAACGTCGCTTAAATAAGCTTTCTAATTTTGTTTCATTCGCATCCTATGAAAAAGATGAGCAGCAAGCTCATGCTATTTTCTATACAATGGACAATCGTAGAGGTATCCGAACTTTTACTGTATTAGGCAATTTGTATAGTCGTGATTTTGTCGTTCGAAATAATTTTAAATTTAATGAGGACTTCAGATATTACAGTGATATGACGTTTATGTGTCCTCTATTAGAAAAGCTAAATACAGCTTTAAGAGTGGAAAATGCGATTTATGTAAAACGTAAACACAATGATCCAATTAACGAACCTGCTTTGAGTCAGGAAGAAAATGACAATCGTTTTAATGAAAGATGTGATGCGGTTGAATATACACGTATACTTTTAAAAGAAGAGGGTGTTGTGCGTTTTTGTTTAGATCGTAAAATTGTATCTTACTTTGTATCTAAAATGTCTAAACGAATCCGTCGCAGCCAAGATGATCTATGGCGTACAGACTATTTTGAAAGAATTGCTAAAACAATCGATGGCATTCGTCCAGAAGTGATGAATCGATATAAGCGTAATTCGAAAAAGATGGTGGCTTGTTTACAGAATCGTGATTTAAAGGGAGTACAAAGCTGTGTTCGAAGAAAATTAGGAATTAAAAAATTCTTTAGAGTCTTCAAAAATAAGAATGTATTATTTAAATTAGCTTATTATCACATTTATTCAAAAAAACCAATTCAAGATAATGTGATTCTGTTCGAGACATTCATGGCTAAAAACTATTCGGACAGTCCAAAATATATTTATGAATACATTGCCAAAAATTATCCAGGAAAATACAAGTGTGTATGGGCATTGAATGATGGTCATGAAGTTCCTTATGGAGCGGAAGTCGTAAAACGTTTTTCATTCAAATATGCTTATTATCTAGCTATAAGTAAATATTTTGTATTTAATGTAAGACAACCATTGTGGTATCGCAAAAGAGAAGGACAAGTATTTGTTGAAACTTGGCATGGCACACCATTGAAACGTCTTGTATTTGATCAAGAAGAAGTAACTTCTGCATCACCAAAATATAAACAGCAGTTCTATCGTCAAAGACAAGAATGGGATTATTTAGTGAGTGCCAATCCTTTTAGTACGAAAACATTTAGAAGCTGTTTTATGTATGAAGGCAAGATGCTTGAATATGGATATCCAAGAAATGATATTTTATATTGGCCCAACAAAGATGAAATTGCGAAAGACCTAAGAAAGAAACTAGGTATTTCAGAAGATAAGAAAACAATTTTATATGCTCCGACATGGCGTGATGATGAGCACTATGGAAAAGGGGAGTACAAATTTACGTTGGCTTTAGATTTGAAGTTGATGATGGAAAAATTATCGGATGAATATGTTGTTTTATTAAGAACACACCACTATATCGCAGATAACATCGATACAACAGGTCTTGAAGGCTTTGTGTACAATTTAAGTAAATATGATGATATCAGTGAAATCTATTTGATCAGTGATATTTGTATCACGGATTACTCAAGTGTATTCTTTGACTTTGCGAACTTAAAACGACCAGTACTTTTCTATACATATGATATTGAAAAGTATAAAAATCAGTTACGTGGATTCTATATTGATATGAATACAGAAGTTCCTGGTCCACTATTGTATACGAGTGAAGAAGTTGTGGATGCGATTTTGAATATTGATCAAATAAATGAAGAATATAAAGAACGTTACGAAGAATTCTACAAACGTTTCTGTTGCTACGACGATGGAAATGCGTCAAAGCATATTGTAGAAGAAGTATTTAAGTAAAAAAAGGAGAGGATAGCCATGTTGATAAAGCTTTTAAGACCATTTAAAAAGTTTGCAGGAAAATGCATTCGCTTGGCATATAAATTAACCTATCGTTTATTTAAAGTAGATGATAAGCTTGCCATATTTATATCGTTCCATGGTCGTGGCTATTCGGATAATCCTAAAGCTATTTATGAACAAATGAGGCAAGATCCACGATTTGTTGGATACCGTTTTATTTGGTTTATAAAAAATCATAAAGAAAAGAATATTCATATTGAAGGAGCTGAAATAAAGGAATATTTCAGCATTCCTTATTTTTATTATTTGTCCAAGGCAAAATTATGGGTAGTGAACTGCAAATTACCTACATATATCTTTAAAAAGGAAAATCAGGTTTACCTACAAACATGGCATGGAACACCATTAAAGCGATTAGCTCATGATATTGATGTGAGTGAAGATACTACATTTTATCGTTCAGGTGTCAGTTATGAACAGATGTGCAATTCCTATGATGTAGATGTCGTAAGATACAATTATATGATCAGTCCAAATGCCTTCTGTACGAAAGTTTTTCAAACATCTTTCCAAATCAATAGAGAAAGATTGATTGAAACAGGATATCCTAGAAATGATTTTATTTCGAATGCGACAAAAGAAGAATGTGATGCGATCAAGAATAAGTATCATTTGCCTATAGATAAAAAAATTGTATTGTATGCACCAACATGGAGAGATAATTCTTATGTTTCAGCAGGATATACTTTTGAATTGAAGGCAAACTTTAGAAAATGGAAAGAAATTTTAGGTGAAGATACAATTGTTGTATTTAAGCCACACTATCTAATCATTAATACCTTCAAAGATGATCCAGAATTAGATGGATTTTTGTATTCCATTCCTGCTCAAGCAGAAATCAATGAATTGTATGTGATTAGTGATGTATTGATTACGGACTATTCAAGCGTCTTCTTTGATTATGCGATATTGAAAAGACCCATCTATTTTTATATGTATGATTTAAAAGAATATGCGACAGACTTAAGAGGATTCTATTTAGATATTCATAAGGACATTCCAGGCAAAATTTATATGGATGAAGAAACATTGTTGATGGATATTAAAAATGAAGTTTATGACTATTCTAAATTGAATGATTTTAATCTTTATTTTAATAACCATGAAGATGGAAATGCTTCTAAAAGAGTAGTAGATATCTTATATAAGGCGGTGCAATAAAATGGGATTAAGCAAAATAATCTTAAATGTTGCCTTATGGGTCGTGGACGTTTTAACTTTTTATGTACATCCTAAAAAAAATCGAATTACTTTTATTAGTTTAACACAAAGTGAATTGTCAGGTGATTTTAAACTCATCGATAAACAATTACGTCACGAAAATAAGTATGATATTCATTATATATTATTAAAGTTTGAAAAAAATCTATGGGGTGATTTTAAATATTTCTTGAATTGTTTAAAACAGTTAGTTGAAATAAAAAAATCAAGTCTTGTGATTTTAAACGACAATAACTATGTGATTAGTCATATGAAACCAACCAATGTCAAAGTGCTACAAGTTTGGCACGCGTGTGGAGCCGTGAAAAAATTTGGTAATCAAATCAAAAGACAATATCCTGTACGTAATTACGATTATGTTCTATGTAATGCTGAATATTGGAAGGAACCATATTCACAAGCTTTTGGGGTAAATACAAATCAAGTGTTAGTGACTGGAATGCCAAGAATTGATACTTTATTAAATAGAAATGAAAGAGATGAGTTCTTTTTGAAATATCCAGAATTAAAAGATAAGAAATTATGTTTGTATGCACCTACTTTTAGGGGTAACATTATCGATGGTTTTAAAATTCAGTCTTTTGATTTCACAAAAGTAAAAGATTACGTGGTTCTATATAAATTTCATCCATTGCTTGGAGATATTCAATGTAATGGTGGAGTGAACATGAATAAGGAAGACTTGTATACATTGATGCAAGTGAGCGATTGTTTGATTTCGGATTATTCAAGCGTAATATTTGATTACTCTTTATTAAATAAGCCAATGATTAGTTACATTCCTGATGTAAAAGAATATAAACATAATATTGGATTGAACATTGATTTTGATGATTTTCCAGGACCTGTATGTACAGATGAAGATCAACTCGTCAAGGCGTTAGAATTTAAAGATTATGATTATGATAAATTGTCTTATTTCCAAATAAAGTACATGGTATATACGGATGGAAAAAATACAAGTCGAGTCATCGATACAATTAATCAGATTATGGAAGAGGTATAGGCCCTCTTCTTTTTTCACATCAATAATGAAAATAATTACATTTTAACTTGAAAATAAATGTAAATCATAGTATTATACAGTCAACGCATTGATATGGAAGAGTAATTCACTACGTTTTAGCCTAGAGAGATATTGTTTGGTGGAAAATATCGTAAAGCTAGAGAATGAAAATCACCATGGAGTGGCTATAGCGATAATGTAGTTATAGACGTAAGTCTTACGATATAAAGACTAGATGTGATAGCATCGATGAGGGCATTCATTAGAATGAATTAGAGTGGTACCGCGGAAGAATAAGATTATTATTACCTTTCGTCTCTGAAGTTGTTAATTAGGCAACAAGAGACGGAAGGTTTTTTTGTTGCAGAAAGGGAGAATTTGAGAATGAAAAAGAAAGAGAACACAAAATTGAATCGATCATGGATGGCTGCATTTTCAGTGGCCACAACCGCATTTGCAGCACACGCAGGTGGAGGATTTGCGACAGGAAATCAGGAAAACACATGGTTTGTTAGTTTAGGGTGGCCAGCTATTGTTGGGGTTGCCGTTGCGATGTTACTTTTATCTATGACAATTCGTGAAGGCCAGATTATGATGAATTCAAGAGGATTAAAAACGTATAAAGAACTATTTGAATGTTTATATCATCCATTTGATAAATTAGAATTATTATTTGAATTATTCTTTAATATCATGGTTTTAATGGTTGTTGCATCATGTATCTCTGGTGCAGCCAGTGCATTAACCCAATACTTTGGATTGAATTACTATCTAGGAACATTTGTGATTGGCCTTGTTGTATTATTCTTAACAATTTTTGGCGTAGATTTGATTCGTAGAGCAAGTACATATATGGGTGTAGTAATCTTAGTACTAGCTGTTTCTATTTATACAGTAGGTTTATTAAATGGACACAATTTGTTAGATGTTATGCGTGTTGATTTTTCAGTACATGGGTGGAGTCAACTTCCAAAAGCAGTTTGGAACGGTGTTACTTATTCAGCTTTCCAATGGGTTACAGTACCAGCTATCTTAGTTTGTGGAACAAGTGTTTTAAAAACAAAACAAGATTGTGATCGCTCAATGGCATTAACATTCACATTAAATATGTTAGGATTAGGTCTTGCCGTATTAATGTTACTTTGTTGGCAACACTATTATTTGACTCAGCCAAACGGAACAACTTTACCAACGTTAACAACATTAAAATCATTTGGAGCAAATTGGCTTGTAGCACTATATGGATTGGTATTATTCTTATGTTTGATCTCAAGTGCAGTTTGTGTCATCTTTGGATTTGTGAATCGCTTTGAAAATGTGAAATTCCTTCAAAAAGTTGAAAATGTACCTGTACGTAGAGCTTTAGTTTCTGCATTCATCATGGTAGTTTCTATGGGAATCTCATTTGTAGGACTAACAAACGTTGTTAAGTATGGCTATGGATATTGTGGATATCTAGGTATCGCCATCATCATCGTCCCATTGTTGACAGTAGGATTCTATAAGAATCGTAAATTCATGAAAGAAAATGCACAAGATGCAAAAGTTTCTTTTGAAGAAGCATACGAAAAAAATTAGACGGGAAATCAATTTCCCGTCTTTATTTCTTCCATTTTCTCATCAAGTGTCTTACAAATCTTGGCACACTCTAGTAATTCTTTATCAATTTCATCTAAGCGTTCTTTTGATAAGTTCTTTTTATAGCGAATCTTGTGTTCTAGACTTGCCCAGAAATCCATCGCAATGGTTCTAAATTGTACTTCTACCTTAACCCATTTTTTCTCATCTGATAAAAAGATAGGGATTTCTACAATTAGGTGAAGACTACGATATCCATTTTCTTTAGGATTTTGAATATAATCTTTTTTTTCAATCAAGCGCACATCATCTTGGCTAAGAAAAGAGTTGGCCAAAGAATAAATATCTTCTGTAAAAGAGCAAATAACTCGAACACCGGCAATATCAAATAGGTTGTTTTCAATGTTTGGGATGGTTAAAGCAAGATTCTTTTTTTGAAGCTTTTTAAGAATGCTAGATTGCGATTTAATACGCGTATGAATCGATTCAATGGGATTGCGATCATAGAATAGGGAGAATTGTTCGTTAAGAACTTTAAATTTAGTTTCCACTTCCATTAACGCGCAATTATAATAGGTCATCATTTGACGATAGGGAAGAGTACTTTCTTCTACAAAATCCGTAAAAGCATCAACTAATTTCAAATTTGCCATAATTACTCCTTGAATGTGACTTCAATCGTATAATCATCTGTATCTGGGATAATGGAAATGATCTCTTTAATACTTTTTTCTGTGTTCTTTTGAGCCGTTTTCATTAAACCCTTTTTCTTAGCTTCAGATAAAGCCTTCTCTTTTTGTTCAACCGCAAAAGCTTTATAGTCACTCACACTGATTGGATTAAAAATATTTTTTGTTTCATCATAGACTTCAATACTTGATTCATCGATTGAATTTGAAAGAACAGTTGGCTTATTAACTGTCGCATAAATAGTAGAATCGTTGATCTCTACATTTGCCTTAGATAAATCTGTACCTAATTGAATGTCCCCTTCAAATGTTAGTATGAAGTATTTGTTTGTCAAAGGAATGGACCAGCCATTCAGACTTAAAGAATTTTCAAATTTTCCTACTTTCGCATAATGATATTTTGTGGTTACCAAATCACTTGCCTGTTCAATTCGATTCTGAATTAATGTCGATGTGATTTCAGGTTCCGTTTGTTTGTTCGCAAAGAACATACCGCTTACAAAGGCAATTAAGATAAAGACAACAACAAATAAAACTTTCTTTAAATTTTTCATAAGTGACCTCCTCATTAAAATTGTATCATAAATGAATAAAGTAAATAAACCGACATACATAGTGTCAAATTATTGAGTATAGTAAAAACACGACGGAAACGATTATATGTTATAATGGATAGCGTGGAGGGTTTTCATGACTAAAGTAGAATTTCAGAAGGCTTGTTTAGAAGCCGGTATCCAATTAAATGAAGAACAAATGAATCAATTTGAAAAATATATGCAGCTTCTTGTTGAATGGAATGAGAAGATGAACTTAACGGCAATCACACAGGAAGAAGAAGTATGGGAGAAACATTTTTATGATTCAATCATGCCGTTTTCAAATATTAAATTTGAAACAATGTGTGATATTGGCTCAGGCGCAGGATTTCCAGGCATCCCTGTAAAAATTGCATTTCCACATGTTCATATGACTTTGGTGGAACCATTACAAAAGCGTTGTCGTTTTTTAAATGAAGTGAAAACTCAATTGAACTTGGATAATCTCGATATATTAAATGTTCGAGCTGAAGATTTGGCAAAAGAAAAACGTGAATGTTTCGACGTGGTCAGTGCGCGTGCGGTTGCTAAACTATCTATTTTATTAGAACTTTGTGTTCCTTTTGTGAAGATGGATCATACTATGGTGGCTTTAAAAGGTAAGAATGGTCACGAAGAGTTGATCAATGCGCAAAAGGCAATTGATACATTAGGTGTTGAATTGATTGATGAAGAAAAATTTATGATTGAAGAGGATGCAACACGCATTAATTTATATTTTAAAAAGGTAAAACATACGCCAAATAAATATCCTAGAGCGTATGGGCAAATCAAGAAAAAACCTTTGGAGGGTTGAGTATGGGAAAAGTTATCGCAATTTCGAATCAAAAAGGTGGAGTAGGTAAAACTACAACATCGATAAATTTAGCAAGCGGACTTGCACATGTAGGAAAAAAAGTATTGTTGATTGATTTCGATTCGCAGGGAAATGCCACGCAAGGATTAAATGCAAATCAAAATAATTCACAAGCTACGATTCACTCTGTATTAATGGAGGGAGTTCCTATTCAGCAGGCCATCGTACCTAAAATGAATCCAAGAATCGATATTGTTCCAGCCAACATTAATTTAGCTGGAGCTGATTTAGATATGGATAAGATGGAAGCCGGTAAAGAAGAATTGTTGAAAAAAGCCATTGCTCCTATTCGAGATCAATATGATTACATTATTATTGATTGTCCACCATCACTTGGACTATTGAATACCAATGCATTGACAGCAGCTGACAGTATTTTGATTCCAGTACAGTGTGAATATTATGCATTGGAAGGAGTTACGCAGTTGTTGATCACAATTCGTCTTGTCCAAAGAACAAGTAACCGAAATTTAAAAATTGAAGGTATTTTATTAACAATGTTTGATATTCGTACAAGATTAAGTGTAGAAGTTTCGCAGGATGTGCGTCAAACTTTTGGCAAGCTTGTATATCAAAATTCTATTCCGAGAAATGTAAAATTATCGGAAGCACCTAGCCGTGGCATGTCTATTTTTGAATATGATCCAAAAAGTACAGGAGCCAAGGCATATGCTGGTTTAACTGAAGAAGTACTAAAACGTAATTCAAGGGAGGCATAGCTATGGATAACAAAAATAATGCTCGTTTAGGAAAAGGATTGTCCAGTATTTTTGGGCAAGATGTTTCTAAAGTATTAGATGATATTCAAAATGGAGATATGGAAGTTGAAAGACAGGAACAGTCAAAAATTCCTGTGGATGAGATTCGTCCAAATCCATATCAGCCTCGTAAAGTATTTAATGATGAAGCTTTAAAAGAATTAAGTTCATCAATTAAGCAACATGGTGTGTTTACGCCGATTCTAGTAAAAAAAAGTATTCAAGGATATGATTTGATTGCCGGTGAAAGAAGATTAAGAGCTTCAAAACTTGCCGGATTAAAAGATATTCCAGCTATCATTGTTGATTTTGATGATCAGGAAATGATGGAAATTGCTTTGTTGGAGAATATTCAACGTGAAGATCTAAATGTAATAGAAGAAGCAAAAGCGTATGAAAAATTAATTCAACGATTAGGATATACACAAGAACAGTTAGCTCATCGTGTCGGAAAATCACGTGAACATATCACAAACTTATTGCGATTGTTAAAACTTCCAGAAGATGTCCAGGAATACGTTGTGAGTAAACAATTAAGTATGGGGCATGTACGAGCTTTACTCGGCCTTAAGACAGAGGCAAATATGCGTAAAGTTGCTAAACAGGCTATTGATCAAGGTTTATCTGTTCGTAAAGTAGAACAAATTGTAAAAGACACAAACAATAAAAAAACGATAGAAAAGCCAAAAGAAGATATTTATGTGAAGGCAGCTAAAGAAAAGCTTCAGGAATTCTTTCAAACATCGGTATCTATCAGTAAAAACGCTATTTCTATTCATTATGAAAATAAAGAAGACTTAAATCGAGTGCTAGAATTATTGAATCTAGTCGAAGAAGAGTAAGTCTTCTTTTTTTGACAAATGTTCTGTTTTTTGTATAATATTCATTATTCATGGAGATGTAGTAAAAAAAATAGCGCCAGGACTAAGTATTTAGTTGACGAGGACCAGACTTATCGAAAGATTCGGCGGGTAGTCTGGAGGTTGATACAACCTTTAACGATGGACAAAACCAATGTGTGAACATTGAACAAAGCCATTTGGTATCCTCCATGATAATAATTTATAGGAGGATTTTTTATAATGTGTGGAATCACAGCGTACGCAGGTAAAGAGAGTGCTTTACCATTTTTATTGCAGGGTTTAGAAAAACTCGAATATCGAGGATACGACTCTGCAGGCGTGACTCTCGTTTCGAATCACCATCTAGAAACGTATAAGGCGAAGGGGCGTCTTACAAATTTAAAGGAATTGTTGAGTGAAAAAGAACATCCTGAACATACAGGAATTGGACATACACGTTGGGCAACACATGGTGTTCCAAGTAATATGAATTCACATCCTCATACAAATGAGAGTGAAACAATTTCAATCGTGCATAATGGAATCATTGAAAACTATGCATCAATCAAGGAATGTTTATTAGAACAAGGATATACATTCCAGTCACAGACGGATAGTGAAGTTATTGTTCATATGTTGGATTACTATTATCAAGGCGATATGATGTACGCTTTAAAAAAATGTGTGCAATACCTTCAAGGTAGTTTTGCGCTATGTGTAGTTTGTACAGATTATCCTGACTGCGTTTTTGTCGCAAAAAAAGAAAGTCCAATGATTTTAGGAAAAACAGATACATCTGCATTTTGTGCAAGTGATATTCCAGCTGTGTTAGATTACACAAAAGATATTTGCGCTTTAGAAGATGGACAGATGGCCGTATTAAGACCCGGAAGTATTGAAGTCTATGATTTCTTTGGGGATTCCGTTTCAACAACTTGGATGCATATCTCATATGATGCTTGTGCAGCTCAAAAAGGTGGATATGATACTTTTATGCAGAAGGAAATGCATGAACAACCGTATGTGATCAAAGAAACATTGAGAGCTCATATTGAAAATAATTTGGCTATGCCAGAATTATCTGGTTTAGATGTTTCAAAAATCAATCAAATTTATTATGTTGCGTGTGGAACTGCTTACCATGCGAGTTTGTATGCTCAATACTTATTGCGCACATGGATTGATTTACCAATTTACTGCATTAGTGCAAGTGAATTTAGATATGGCAACTATCGTGTCAATGAAAATACGCTATGTATTTTTGTTTCACAATCTGGAGAAACAGCAGATACTTTGGCAGCATTAAAACTTTCGAAAGAAAACAAAGCACAAACACTGACTGTGACAAATGTATTAGGTTCTAGTTTAGCTCGATTATCTGATTACGTTTTATATACTTGTGCTGGACCAGAAATTGCGGTCGCAAGTACAAAAGCTTATACAACACAACTTGTGCTGTTGGCATGTCTATGTTTAAAGTTAGCGTCTTTATTTAACAAGGGTGTGGCATGTAAAAATCATATGATCAATCAGTTGAAACAAATGCCAGATGTAGTTGAACAAATGCTTGCGCAAGAAGAAAAAATGGCTGAATTTGCTAAACTATTAACGAATCAAAAAGATGCCTACTTTATTGGTAGACAATTGGATTATTTAAGTGTTTTAGAAGGGGCGTTGAAACTAAAAGAAGTTTCGTATGTGCATGCCGATGCATATATGGCTGGTGAATTGAAACATGGTCCAATCGCATTAATTGAAAAAGATACAGTTGTGATTGCGTTAGCTACGCAGCCTAGTGTTGCACAGAAGACAATTTCGAATATTTTGGAAACGGTTGCTCGAGGAGCCAAGGTCATTTTGATTGCTTCACAAAGCCAAAATACGGAAGGCTTTGAGTATGTGATTCGCATTCCAGATGTAGATCCATTACTAAGTTGTATTCCGGCAACAGTTTTATTGCAGGAATTAGCTTACTATGTCGCAAAAGAAAAAGGTTGCGATGTAGATAAACCTCGTAACCTTGCGAAAAGTGTAACTGTAGAATAATTATTCTTTAATTTCAGTGATGATATAGTGAATGGTTTGATCTAAACCATGCTCAGATAAATATTTTAATAAATGATGGATGAGGGCGTCTGTTTCCGGATGAATCAGAATTTTACCTCGTCCATTTTCATAATATTCAAGTGCACTAGAGTCTGTGTATTTTTCTTTTTGATAGATCATACTTGCAGCAACTCGATCGCAAAACATTTCGATGACATAGTTTGTAGGCATTTTACATGCATAAATGCCATCTACTCCAAAATCAAGCCAATATTCCCAATGATGTTTGTTTCTTCCTTTATGATGTAGCCAACCTAATGAATAACCTTTTTCTTCTTTCTCGGCATCAATAGGAGAACGAAAACCTTGATAATAGTGAAAACCTGTTTTTAATTCAATATAAGAGTATTTGCTTAAATCATGGAGTAAACCTTGTTTATATAGGTGACAACGAAAACAAAGCCAAGTAACTTTTAACTTGTGCTTGTTGATCGTATGTAAATGGGCTAATGCTTTATTCATAAATTCACTTCTTTCTTGATTATTTTAGCATAGAATAAGAAAACCATTCTAGTGTAGGCATCTAGAATGATTCCTTTTTGTTTATTATTTTTAAAGAGAGAAATGAATAAATGAGGATGGGATTTTAAATTGAACCAGATTTTCATAATTTACATAAAATCTAGTGCTTATAGACAAATGTTTGCGAAAGAAATACGAAAAACCAAATGAAAGCGAATACAATGAAAACGCATGATATAAAGACAAAATGCTATGTTTTGTTCATGAAAAATATACATAAATGTAAAATTGTATGTAAATTTCTTTCTTAAACCCTTGAAAATGTGTTTCTAGCATAGTATAATTTCATCACACATAGTGAGCAAACTATAGGAGGAAAGAGAAATGAATAAACAAAGAATTGTTGCTGGTTTAGCATCTGTAGCAATGGCTTCTACTTTAGTAGCATGTTCAGGCGGATCTAGCAGTGACGCAAAAACATTAACAGTATCTGTAAACCAAAGTTTAACTGGACAGTTTACACCTCAATATGCATCAAGTGCTTATGATCAATATGTAGTAAACTTATGCTACGAATCAATGTTAAAGTACAATGCTGATAACGAATTGGAACCAGTATTGGCTAAAGATTTACCAGAAGTAAGTGAAGATGGTTTAACATTAACTTACAAATTGGAAAAAGGACACAAATTCAGTGATGGTACTGAAGTAACTGCAAAAGACGTTAAATTTACATTCACAACATTAGCTGACCCAAGCTATACTGGTCCTAATGGTGGTGGAATGGATAACATCGTTGGATATAAAGAATATAATAGCGGAGCTGCTAAAGAATTAACTGGTGTTGAAACTCCAGATGATTATACAGTTGTATTCCACTTGGTATCACCTCAAATCGATGCAGTCTCATCATTTGGTACAATGGGAATCACAAGTGCTGATCATTACTCAAAATACAAACAAGGTAATGTAAAAGTTGTTGAAAAGAACCAAGAAGAATCATGTGGTTCTGGTGCTTACCAATTAAAGAGCTATGATAAAGCAAGTGGAGCTTCATTTGTTCGTAATGAAGAATTCAAACCTGAAAAGGGACAATACCAAGTAGATCGTATTGTTATGAAGAAAACAGATGTAACTACAGAAGTTTCTGAATTGAAAAAAGGAACAGTTGATTTAATTCCAGAAGTAATTGAAACAAATAAAGTTAGTGAAGCGAGTCAAGCTGACAACATGGCATTCAACTACTATACTCGTAGTGCTGTTGGTTTCGTAGCTTTGAACGCTAACAATGGAGCTACAGCTGACAAAGCAGTTCGTCAAGCATTGATGTATGCGACAGATCGCCAAGGATTCTGTGATTCATACTTCGGATGGGATAAAAAAGCAAGTGACGAAGTTAAAAAAGTTAAAGGTGGATATGTACCAGCTGCATACTGGAATCCAGCATCAGTAAACTTTGGCGCAGTTGTTCGTAATGAAGAAACAATCGATGGATTAAATACTTATGCATTTGACATGGATAAAGCGAACCAAGTATTAGATGAAGCTGGTTGGGTTCGTGGTGCTGATGGAATCCGTGAAAAAGACGGACAAAAATTAGAAATCAAATTCTTATTGTCAGAAGGTAACTCAGTACTTGAAACTTTAATTCCTATTGTTAAGAAAACTTGGGGAGATTTAGGTGTTGATCTAAAACAAACTACAGTTGATTTCTCTACATTATTAAGTAACATTCAAGATACTAGTCACGATAGTGAGTGGAATATGTGTTTCTTAGCTACTAGTTTCACAAATAACCAAGATAGTTCAGCTAATGATTCATATTCAAATGATCCAGAAAACATGGCTGTAAATAACTACTCTCGTATCAATGATCAAGCATTGATTGATCAATTGACAAAAGCTCGTGCTGATTCTGATGAAAAACAATCAAAAGTTGATTATGCTGAAGCTATGAAGATGGCTGCTGATGATGCAGGATACATGCCAGTTTACTCAGGTATGATGTTCAACCTTTACAATAAGAAAGTTGACTTGACTGGAACAGGAACATTGCGTAACTGGTCTCAATCAATGGATACAATTACTGTAAAATAATTTAAAATTTGCACAAAGGTGTGTTAAAATAGTTGATGTTAAAGGACAAATGTTCATTAACAGAAACGTGGCAACGTTAAATAGTCTGCATGAAAAACTCGTGGATTGTTTATAAAATTAAGGGCAAGCCGTATTGACTTGCTCTTATATGCATTTAGTGGATAGAAAGGATCGATAACTATGCTAAAGTATGTATTTAAAAGAATTTTAGCGATGATTCCTGTCCTTTTCATCATTTCAATCGTTATTTTCGGTACTGTAAAGGCGATGCCAGGTGATGAGGTAACAGCTTATTTTGGAGCCGGTTCAAAGGTTACACAAGAACAACGTGATCACGTTCGTGAGTTGTTAGGATTGGATAAATCGTTACCTGAACAATATGTACGTTGGGTTGGACGTATGTGTACAGGAGATTTAGGATCAAGTATTACCCTTAAAAAACCAGTTGGAACTATCATTGGTGACTATGTATGGAATACATTCTATTTGAATGTTGTATCATTAATTGTGGCTTTGATTTTTGCCATTCCAGTTGGAATAAAACAGGCAGTAAAGAAAGGTACAGTGTTTGATAACTTCTGGACTGTATTCTCATTGTTAGGAATAAGTGTTCCAACATTCTTCTTTGCCTTAGTATTAATTTTCTTCGTAGGTTTGCAGATTCCAGGTATGCCTATCAACGGAATGCGTGACACAATGCTATCAAGCTTTGGTTACTCAAGTATTTTCCAAGAAATTGGAGATATAGCTTTACACTCAATTTTACCTGTAATCGTATTGGCGTTTAGTTCATTTGCGTCGTTCTCACGTTATGTACGTAACTCTATGGTTGAAGTCATCAACATGGATTATGTTCGTACAGCACGTTCAAAGGGTCTTAAAGAAAAGACTGTTATCTACAAACATGCATTTAAAAATGCACAAATTCCTTTAGTAACATTACTAGGATTATACATTCCATCATTATTCTCAGGAGCCGTAATCTTGGAATCTGTATTTATCTGGCCAGGAATTGGAAAAGTGTTAATTGATGCGATCAACCAACGTGATAACTCTTTAGTTATGGCTTGTTTGATGTTTAGTGCCTTGTTGATGTTATTAGGTAACTTATTGTCTGACATTTGTTATACATTAGTTGACCCACGTATCAAGGTAGATGAATAGGAGGGAACTATAGATGGCTAAAAAAAATGCTGTAGTATTAGAATCTGGCGAAAAAATCGAATCTATAGGTCCTTGGACCATAGCATGGCGTAAGTTCAAACAAAACCGTGTTGCCATGGCTGGTTTGATTATTTTTGTATTAATTGTTGTTGCTGTTATTGTTATACCACCAATGCTTGGATATAGCGTTAATGACTATGATTTATCAAATCCTAATTTAGCTCCAGGAGGAGAACACTTATTAGGTACAGATAAACAAGGTCGTGACTGCTTATTCCGTTTATTCTTAGGTGGACGAATCTCTATCATGGTTGGTATTATTGCTGCTGTTATTACTGTCATCTTAGGATGTACAATTGGTGGCATTTCAGGATATTATGGTGGAAAATTAGATAACGTATTAATGCGTTTTGCAGAAATCGTTTATTCATTGCCATTTACACCAATGATTATTGCGGTTGCCTCAACTATGTTGTGGGTTCCACAAAGTCAAAAAATGTATACTGTATCATTATTAATTGGTTTGTTATCATGGCCAGGACTAGCACGTTTGGTTCGTGGACAGATTTTGACTTTGCGTGAACAAGAATTTATGCAAGCTTGTGAAGCTTTGGGTATTTCAGATTTCTCAAAAATCTTTAAACACTTACTTCCAAACGTTATTTCTTTAGTAATCGTAAATGCTACACTACAAATGGCAAGTGCTATTTTGACTGAGGCTGGTTTATCATTCTTAGGTATGGGTGTGACTGCACCAACTCCTTCTTGGGGTAACTTAATGAACTTAGCGCGTGATTCTTACGTGTTCCAAAACTATCCTTGGGAATGGATGCCTGCAGGTTTAATGTGTTTGCTAACTGTAATCTCAATCAACTTGATTGGTGAAGGATTGCGTGATGCATTCGACCCTAAAGAATTACAGTAGTAAGGAGGATACACAATGTCTGTAAATAAAAAAGTAATTAAAGTGGAAGACCTTCGTGTATACTTCCATACAAAAAAAGGTGATTCAAAAGCAGTTGATGGAAACCACTTTACAATGTATGAAAATGAAACACTTGCGATTGTAGGTGAATCAGGTTGTGGTAAATCAGTAACTGCCATGTCTATTTTAGGCTTAGTAAGTGAACCAGGAGAAATTATGCCTGAATCAAAAATCGTATATATGGGAAATGTGGACCGTGATGAAGATGGTTTAAACTTAGCTACAGCTACAGATGAACAAATTCGTCACATTCGTGGTAACGAAATCTCTATGATTTTCCAGGAACCAATGTCAAGTTTGAACCCAGTTATTACAGTTGGGGATCAGATTATGGAAAACATTTTGACGCACGAAGAAGTTTCTAAAGAAGAAGCTAAACAACGCGCAATTGATTTGTTGGCAGAAGTTGGTATTTCTCGTCCAGAAAAAGTTGTTGATAACTATCCATTCCAATTATCAGGTGGTATGTGTCAGCGTGTTATGATTGCGATGGCTTTATCTTGTCATCCAAAATTATTGATTGCCGATGAACCTACAACAGCTCTAGATGTTACAATTCAGGCTCAGATTCTTTCTTTAATGAACAGATTAAAGAATGAAACAGGTACATCTATCATGTTGATCACACACGACTTAGGTGTAGTTGCTCAGGTTGCTGATAACGTTAACGTTATGTATGCAGGTAAAGTTGTTGAAACAGCTCCAGTAGAAGAATTGTTCAACAACCCTAAACACCCATATACAATTGGATTAATGAATTCAATGCCTTCATTAGCAGAAGAAGGAAAACGATTAAATACAATTGAAGGTAGTGTGCCTAACCCATTGTATTTACCAAAAGGATGCTACTTTGCAGATCGTTGTCCATATGTAACAGATCGTTGTAAAGAAGGTCAACCAGTAGATACAAAAGTAAAATCACGTCACCACGTATGGTGCTTCAAAGTTGAAGAAGAAATGAAACAGGAGGGATAGTCATGGCAGAAAAAAGAAAAATTCTTGAAGTAAAACACTTAAAAAAATACTTCCCTCTAAAAAAAGGAAAATATAAAGATGGTGATCCATGTGTTAAGGCCGTAGATGATATTACTTTCGACTTATACGAAGGTGAAACATTAGGTCTAGTAGGTGAATCAGGATGTGGTAAATCTACTTTAGGTCGTACAATCATTCGTCTTTATGAACCAACAAGCGGAGAGGTAATCTTCGAAGGTGAAGATGTAGCGAAGAAATCTCGTAAAGAAATGCGTGCTTTACGTGAAGAAATGCAGTTTATCTTCCAGGATCCATATTCTTCATTGAATCCACGTATGACTGTATTCAATATTTTGGCTGAACCATTGATTGCTCACGGAAAATTCAAACGAGGTCCAGAACTAGATGCATATGTTAAAAACCTAATGGACCGTTGTGGTTTGCCAAGCTACTATTGCTATCGTTATCCTCACCAATTCTCAGGTGGACAAAGACAACGTATTGGTATCGCACGTTCTTTAGCATTAGATCCAAGCTTCATTATTTGTGATGAACCAGTAAGTGCATTGGACGTTTCTATCCAATCACAAATCATCAACTTAATGAAAGATATGCAAGAAGAAAAGAACATTTCTTATATCTTCATTTCACACGACTTGTCAGTTGTAAAACATATTTCTGACCGTGTAGGTGTAATGTATTTAGGTAGTATGATGGAACTTGCAGATAAGAATGAAATATACTCTAACCCTCAACACCCTTATACAAGAGCGTTGATTGGTGCAATTCCTTTACCAGACCCTACAAAACGTAAAGAAATGCAAGTGATTCAAGGTGAAATTCCAAGTAACGTAAACATTCCTAAGGGATGTAAATTCAACCCTCGTTGCCCATTTGCGAAAGACATTTGTCGTGAACAAGAACCAGCAACAAAAGAGGTTAAGCCAAATCACTTTGTTAAGTGTCACTTTGGAGGTGAATTCTAATGTCTAAGCGCCCATCTATGCGTGAGATGTTAGAAAAAAAAGATAAACAAAAAGGTAAAGAAGATCGTCTTGAAAAAGGGGATTTTCTAGCCTTATTAATTGCAGCTAGTAGTACATTCTGGCCAATTTTATTAGGTGCCATTGTTATTTTAGCGCTATTAATTTTTGGTTGGAATGCCATCTTTGCATAATACGAGAAGCTTTCGGCTTCTCTATTTTTTTAGGAGAAAGATATGAAATTTACAGATTATAAATATGAACATATGGATATTGAAGCTTTGCAGGCACAATTAAAGGCGATTTGTACAAAATTACAGAATGCAGCTTCTTATGATGATTTTAAAAATGCGTTTATTGAATTGAATGACGTAAATAAATATATCAATACCAATCAGACTCTTGTTGAAGTGCGTCATACAGTAGATACAAGAGATGAATATTATACAAAAGAAAACGACTTTTTAAATGAAATGCTTCCAGTATTAAAGGAAGATATTGTGAATTGTAATAAGGCTGTAATGGAAAGTTCTTTTGTATCTGAATTAAAGAAAGAAGTACCAGAAACATATTTCTTACAAAGAGAAATGGAAGAAAAATCATTTGATCCAATTATAATTCCTGAAATGCAAGAAGAAAATAAATTAGCTTCTAAATACCAAGCAATCATTGCGAGTGCACAAATTGAGTTTGATGGTGAAACATATACTCTTGCTGCTTTAGAAGTAAAGACAAATGATAAAGATAGAGATACTCGTAAACGTGCAATGCAAGCCTATTGGGGATGGTATGACGAACATGCTAAAGAAATCGGTGAAGTTTATGATCAATTAGTGCAAGTGCGTACGCGTATGGCTAAAAAATTAGGATATGAAAACTATATTGAACTTGGTTACTATCGCATGATGCGTTTTGACTACAATAAAAATGATGTAGAAAACTATCGTAAACAAGTATTAGAAGATGTTGTTCCTTTAGATAATGAGTTGTATGCTCGTCAACAAAAACGTTTGGGTTATGATACTTTGCATGCTTGGGATGAAAAGTTTGAATTCACTTCAGGAAATCCAGCCCCTAAATATATTCGTGAAGAATTAGTTAAACGTGCATTAAAGATGTATCAAGAACTAGATCCTAAAACAGGTGAATTCTTTGAATTTATGACAGAAAGAGAATTATTAGATCTAGATTCAAAGCCTGGTAAAGCAGCTGGTGGATATTGTACATTCATTCCAAATTATCAATCTCCATTTATCTTCGCAAACTTTAATCAGACTAGCCATGATGCTGAAGTACTAACACATGAAGCAGGACATGCTTTCCAAGTGTATTCAAGTAAGGATATTTTCCCAATCGATTGTGTATGGCCTACTTATGAATCTTGTGAAATCCACTCTATGTCTATGGAATTCTTTACATATCCATGGATGAAATCTTTCTTTGAAGAAGATGTAGATAAATATTATTTCAATCATTTGTCAGGAGCTGTTAAGTTCTTACCTTATGGAGTTTTAGTAGATCACTTCCAGCATGAAGTATATGAAAAACCAGAAATGTCTTGTGAAGAAAGATTGGCTACTTGGAGAAAGTTGGAAAAACAATACTTGCCTCATAAAAACTATGAAGGTATTGATATTCTAGAAAAAGGTGGATGGTGGATGCGCCAGCTTCACATTTTCATGGATCCATTCTATTATATTGATTACACATTAGCTCAAGTATGCGCGTTGCAGTTCTGGGCTCGTATTCAAAAGAATGATGAAAAGGCTTTTGAAGATTACAAACACATTTGTAAGATTGGTGGAACATTGCCATTCAGAAAAATTGTAAAAGAAGCAGGATTAAAGGTTCCTTTTGAATCAGGATGCTTAAAAGATACTGTTCAATTGGTTCGCGAATGGTTTGAAAAAGCAGACGATTCACAATTTTAAAAAAACATCTTGCGATTTGAAAAAAGGCTTGCTATAATTGTATAGCACTTACTTTGGGTCAATATGACTTAAGGCGGAAGGAGGATACATCAATATGAAACAAGGAATTCATCCTAATTATCATAAAGTTAAATGTATCTGTACATCTTGTGGTGCAGAATTCGAAACAGGTAGTACAATCAAAGGTGATGAATTACGTGTAGATACTTGCAGTAACTGCCACCCATTCTTCACAGGTCGTCAACGTTTCGCTGCTGCTCAGGGACGTATTGAGAAATTTAACAAGAAATATGGTTTGAAGTAGTAATATAATGACAGTGTCAGAAATGGCACTGTTTTTTATTTTGGTTATAAAAAAATCGTTATTAAAAATTAAATATACTTTAAAATAGACGTTTCAAGCTTGCTCGGTTATATTAAAATTATCAAATTTACACGAGAATAACTGTGGTATTTGAAAACTTCTATTGCTACGTTTATAATAAAGAAAATAAATTAAAAATAGTGAGGTGTATTAAAGTGAAAAGAGCTAAAAGAATGGATGTATTTCAATCTTCTATATTTACAGAATTGAAAAATATGAAGCTGGATTATACACAAAGAACAGGAAATGAAACAATTGATTTTTCAGTTGGATCGCCAAATATTGCGCCTGAACCATCCATTATGAAGGTACTGCAAGAATCAATTATGGTTCCAGAAAACTATAAGTATGCGATCAATGAATTACCTGAAATGAAATCAGCAATCCACGATTGGTATAAGAACCGTTATAATGTAGAGCTAACATATGATGAAATGATCTGTCTACAAGGATCTCAAGAAGCTTTAAGCACATTGTTTTTAGCTATGTGTGATCCAGGTGATATTGTATTGGTGCCTGACCCTTATTACCCAATTTTTAGTGATGGGCCAAAGATTGCAGGGGCTAAAGTTGAATATATGCCTTTGTTGCAAGAGAATAACTATGTCATTCAATTGGATCAAATTGATGAAGAAATTGCGAAAAAAGCGAAGATTATGATTGTATCTTATCCAAACAATCCAACTTGTGCTATAGCACCAGATTCATTCTATGAAGAGTTGATTCAGTTTGCAAAGAAATATGATATTGTAGTTTTACATGATAATGCATATAGTGAACTTGTATTCGATGGTAAAGTTGGAAAGAGTTTCTTATCTTTTGAAGGAGCTAAAGAAATAGGAATTGAATTAAATTCTTTCTCGAAAACATATGGAATGGCTGGTGCAAGACTTGGTGTGTGTGTTGGTAATAAAGAAGTGATTGATTGTTATAATACCCTTAAATCAAATATGGATTATGGAATCTTCTTACCTATACAATATGCAGGTATTGAAGCACTAAGACATGGAGGCGCAAGCATTCACTCAACTTGTCAGGCTTATCAAGATCGAAGAGATGCTATATGTGAAGCATTTGATGAAGTAGGATGGCATATTGATAAGAGTCCTGCAACAATGTTCGTATGGGCAAGAATTCCAGATCAATATGAAGATTCATATGCCTTCACAAAAGATTTGATGGAAAAAACAGGTGTTGTAGTTACACCTGGCCAGGCTTTTGGCGTTCATGGTACTAGATATGTGCGTTTAGCTCTTGTTCAAGATATTGAGGATATCCAAAAAGCGACAGAAAGAATAAAAAAATCTGAAATTTTTAAGTAAAGTGCAAAAATTTGCACTTTTTTTTCGTATAAGAGTATATGAAGTGTAATCGATGTCAAAATGAAGATCCTAAATTATTTGCGTATGATCATGGAGTTTATTATTGTCGTAAATGCATTGATTTTTCTAGGTTGGAGGTTAATGAAAAAATAAATCCGGTTAAATTGAAGCATAGAACGTGGAAGGGTAAACCTAAACTTGATTATGAACTCACTGCTTCGCAAAAATGTGCAAGTCACGAAGTATATCAACATTTAAGTAAAGGAAAAGACGTAATACTTTACGCCAGTACAGGTGCCAGGCAAAACAGAAATTTGTTTTGAAAGTATCTGTGGGTATTTAGCACAAGGAAAGAAAGTAGGGTTTGCAATCAGTCGAAGACAGGTTGTTCTTGAAATCGCAAATCGTTTGCGGATAGCGTTTCCTGAATTAAGTGTATGTGAAGTGGCTCAAGGATATACCCAAGTTACAGATGCAGACCTTATTGTATGTACTACACACCAGTTGTATCGTTATCCATATGCCTTTGATTTATTAATTTTAGATGAGTTAGATGCCTTTCCTTTTGTGGGCAACGAAGTGCTTCAGGCCATAGCTAATCAGGCGTGTATTGGACAAAAACTAATGTTGAGTGCAACACCAGACAAAGAGAGTATGGAACTTGTGAAACAAAATAAAATAGAGCTTGTGTGTTTGTTTGAAAGGCCACATAAACACCCGTTGATTGTGCCTAAAGTGATACAGGTATCTATTTTAATTCAAGTATGGATTGTAATTTATTTGTGCATAAAATTCCAAAAAGAGGGAAAACAAACATTAGTTTTTGTCCCTCGAAAAAAAGATGGAAGGTGGATGAAGCTGATTCTTAATGTGTTTGTGAAGACAGATTTTATTCATTCTTCTACACAAAATAAAGATGAAATTTTAGATTGTTTTCGCAATAAAGAATTGAGTGCACTAGTTTGTACCACACTATTAGAAAGAGGAATCACGATTCCAAGCGTTCAAGTTGTTGTTTTTAAAGGAGATCATTCAGTCTTTACCACGGCCAGTCTTATTCAGATTTTTGGACGTGTGGGACGAAGTTTTAAAGATCCAGAGGGAAAGGGTGTGTGTTTATGCCAAGCTTCAAGCGAATCTATCAAAGATTGTGTGAGTCAAATTACGAAGATGAACGATACTGTTTATGTTGCCACAAAAAAATGAGTGCAATTCGCAATTTTGAGATTTTCTTTTATAATGATCTTTTGATATGTCCGGATTGTTCAAAAAATTTCAAGCTACATAAACAAGTCTATAATATAGATGGTATCCCTTTATATGTTCTCTATGAGTATGATGAGTTTTTAGAGAGGTTGTTTTTTCAGTATAAGGAACAAAGGGATGTTGTATTAAAAGATGTTTTTTTGTGTGAACACTTATATTTAAAGAATATCTTTAAAAAATATTGTGTCTGTACTTTATGCAGTAGTGATGCAAAACGTATGGAAAGGGGATTTGAACCAGCTATTGATATGTATTCGTCGTTAGATGTTTTTGTTCATTCTCCTTTCTACAAAAAGAAGGATATAAAGCAGTCTTCAGCAACAAAATTGCAAAGATCACAAATTAAGAATGTATTGGGTTTGAAACAATTGTATCCATTGCCTAAAAAGAAAATATTGTTGGTGGATGATGTTTGTACAACTGGAAGCACACTATTGGCCGCAAAGCAGTTGATCCATCCGGACTGCATGTTTGTTTTAGCGGCACATCCACTTTGGATTTTGGCAAATCAAGAAAACATAGTGGTCAAATCAAAGGGGTTTTGGTAAAATATTCTAAAAGGGGCGATAGAAGCTATGGATAAGAAAAGAAAGAATGAGAATGATGAGATTTCTCAATTATTAGATTCATTTCAAACAAACGAGGAAGATACGTTAGAACAAAAAATGGATCAATTCACAAAGAATCAAACTCGTAGTCGAGTAGAAAAACATAAACCTGAACCGGAAATTCCGTTTCAAGCAAAAAAAGAGGAACCTTCACTAGGAGATACGTTTGTGGTTGGATCAAAGGATTTAAATGAGTCAAAAGAAGATCTTTCTGCAACTCGTACAGTAATGTGGAATGCGGATGATTTAAAACAGGAAGCAGATTCTACAAATCAAACTGTTGTGATTGATGATGATGAAATTCAGTCTTTGTTAGAGGAGGGTAAGGGTCCTCAATTAAAAAGAGAAGTAATCAACAAGAAAAAAGAGCCGAGCAAAAAGAAATCAGCACCAAAAAAGAGCCATTCTAAAACTGGAATGTATGTTGCCTTAGGTGTTGTAGGTGTGTTGTTGGTTTCATTATTGATATTTGGTGGCATGAAACTAATGACTGGTGGATTGTCTAGTTCTGATGAAAAAACATCGGAGGTTCAAAAGAAGAATTACCAGGAATTATTAGATTTTGCAAACAACTATGATGATTTATCTTCAAGTGACCAAAAGAAAATTATTGGTTTTGAAAGTAAATATAACAGTTTAACGCGTAAACAAAGAGAGAAGATTGATGAAATTTTAGAAGAGGTTACCGGTAAAACTTTCAATGAATTACTTGCGAGTGCAAATAAGAAGACAAGTACGAAAAAAGACAACAACAACACTGAAATTGCTGAAAAGAAAGCGCAGTTGAAACAAAAAATCAATGATCTTAAAAAGCAGTTGTTGAGTGCACAATCAGAATTAGAAAATGCGCAGAATGCACAGTCTTCAGCTCAAAGTGATGTCGATTCATTACAGTCTCAGATTGATTCTGCAGGTGGCAGTGTAAGTGCTGCTCAAAGTGCTGTAATTAGTGCACAAGCGGATTACGATAATGCACAAAGTGCGCTACAGGTATGTGAGAATCGTCGCAGTGAATTGGAGCAAATTCCAAATAGCGAATTGACGCAAGATCAATATACAGAGTTACAGCAATTATATGCTGAACATCAGGGATTGGTTGATAATGTAAACACAACAAAATCGGCTTTGGCTGATGCAAAAACGGCATTAAGTGCTGCACAAAAGAATTCGGATACTTCTTCTTTACAGAATAAGTTAAAATCAGCGAAGATGAAATTGGATAGTGCAAATTCAGATGTAACAGATGCACAATCAAAAGTAGATTCATTGAATTCACAAATCAATGATTATCAAAATCAATTGAATCAATTAGATTAGACAATACAAAATGTATTGTCTTTTTCTTTGTGTGACCTTTTAATGTCTTGTGATTTTTGTTAGAATATATACGGAAAGTCAGGTGAAAATATGCGTAATGCGATTGTTCTGGCGGCAGGAAAAGGAACTCGAATGAAATCAGATCGTAGCAAAGTAATGCATACGATTATTGATCGTTCAATGTTGGCTTACATTATTGATGCTTTAAGAGCGGTATCTGTAGAAAGAATTGTAGTGATTGTCGGATATCAGGCTGAAAGTATCAAAGAAGCTTTTCCAGATGTTGAATTTGCTTTGCAGCAACCACAATTGGGGACAGGTCATGCGGTTATGCAAGCTACACAATTAAAGGATGAAGATGGGGATACATTGATTATTAATGGAGACGGACCATGTATTCAGCCTGAGACATTGGAAAAACTATTCCAAACCAATCAAGATGCATCATTAACTCTATTAACTTCTGTATTGGATGATGGAGCTCATTATGGTCGTATTGTTCGTGATGAAAATAGTCATGTTCAAGCGATTGTAGAGGCAAAGGATTGTACAGAAGAACAAAAACAAATTTGTGAAATCAACGCAGGTATGTATTGTTTCAAGAACAGAGATTTATTTGACAATCTTGATAAATTAACAACAAATAATGCTCAACACGAGTATTACTTAACAGACTTGGTTAAGATTTTGGCAAATCAAGGAAAGGTTGTTAAGGGGTTGGTAGTTGAAGACCGTGATGAAGTCATGGGAATCAATGATTGTGTAGAATTACATAAAGCGTATGAATGGATGCGCAATCGAATCAACAATAACTGGATGAAAGAAGGGGTACAGATTGTAGACCCATTGCGAACAGTTATTGGAAAAGATGTAACGATTGGACATGATGTAATTATTCATCCAAATGTTGAAATTCTTGGACATACAGAAATCGGTGATTTCGTTGAGATTTTACCAGGTTCTTATTTGAATAATTCGAAAATTGAAGATCGTGCAATTGTAGATTCAAGTAAAGTCGTCAATTCTTGCATAGAAGAAGGTTCTGTTGTAGGGCCTATGTCTTATGTAAGCAATAATAAAACCATAAAATAAACCTGATAGGGTATGAGAAAGGATAAATCATGAAAAACACTATTGTATTTGCTTTATCATCTAGCGTTGGTTTAGCAGAAGATATTTGTAAAGAATTAGGATTGGAATTAGGTAAATGTGAAGTTAAACACTTTGCGGATGGAGAAATCTTAGTAGAACTTGGAGAATCTGTTCGTGGAAAACACGTATATTTTGTACAAAGTACAAATAAACCTGTAAACTCAAATTTAATGGAAATTTTAATTGGTATTGATGCATGTAAACGTGCAAGTGCTGCAAGCATTACGGCTATCATTCCATATTTTGGATATGCTCGTCAGGATCGTAAAGCGAAACCTCGTCAACCAATCACTTCTAAATTAGTTGCTAGTTTATTAGAAAGAGCTGGAGCTGATCGCGTAGTTACAGTTGACTTACACGCTACTCAGATTCAAGGATTCTTCGATATTCCAGCAGACGATATTACTGCGAATGGATTGATTGCTGATTACTTCAAACACCAAGAAGGATTAGGTGAAATCGTAGTTGTATCTCCTGATCACGGTGGAGCTGTACGTGCTCGTAACTTAGCAAATGCATTAGGTGCACCTATCGCAATCATCGACAAACGTCGTCCTAAACCAAATGTAGCTGAAGCTATGAACCTAATTGGTGATGTTGATGGTAAAACTGCAATCATCATCGATGACATGGTAGATACAGCTGGTACATTAACTGCTGGTATCAAAATGTTGAAAGACAAGGGAGCTAAAGCGGTTTATGCTTCATGTTCACATGGTATCCTTTCAGGACCTGCTATCGATCGTTTAAAAGCTGCTAAGTTAACTGGATTCGTTTGTACAAATACAATTGATCAAACAGAAAACCAAAAAAATTATCCAGAAATGACTGTTCTTTCAATGGCACCATTGTTAGCTGGATTGATTCATGCAGTTGAAGAAAATTCTTCATTATCAGAAGTATTAGCACACGCATTTGATGACTAATATGGAAACATTGTTTATTGGCTATCCTCCTTGTTCAACTTGTAAAAAGGCATATAAAGCTCTACAAGATTTGGGTATTGAAGCTACATATCGAAATATTAAAGAAGATAATCCAAAAAAAGAAGAGATTCAAAGTTGGATTGATCGTGGTGTGGAATTAAAAAAATTGTTCAATACAAGTGGTATGTTGTATCGTGAATTAAATGTAAAAGAAAAACGCGAAACATATACAGAAGAACAATTGATTGAATTACTTGCCTCAAATGGTATGTTAGTAAAAAGACCGATTGTGATCCAAGGAGATATCATTATCATAGGAAACAAAGTATCAGAATACGAAAACTTACATAAATAGACCTGTCTATCGACAGGTCTTTATTTAATCAAAAACGGAATTGAAGTTCTCTTCAATTTGTCTACATGCACTTGCTTCATCAAGTTGTTTAATTTCACAAATCTTCTTTGCGACATATTCCACATACATAGGTTCATTTTCTTTTCCACGATAAGGAACAGGTGTTAAATAAGGAGAATCCGTTTCTGTGATGATTCGATCAATAGGACATGCTGAAATACATTCAGGGGCTTGTCTAGCATTTTTGAATGTGATAGGTCCGGCAAACGAAATCATAGAATTCATTTTTAAACATTCCATCATAGTTTCTTTACTTCCGCTGAAGCAATGGAAAATAATTTTTGTCTTTGCGTATTGTTTTAAAATATCCATGCAGTCTTTTGTGGATTCGCGCATATGAATAGAAATAGGAAGATTGTGTTCATTCGCAATTTGAATCTGCTTGATAAATAGCTCTTTTTGTAAATCATTAAAACTTGTATCCCAATAGTAATCCAATCCAATTTCTCCTAAGCAATCTAAATAAGGCGTTTGATCAATGAGATACTGAATTTCTTTATCTGCAACTTCTTTGGCATCACTTGGAAACCATCCAAAGGCAATTTTAAAAAATGGATATTTTTCTTTTACCTTTTTCGCACGTTCTAATTCTTCAGGACTTGTGCACATGATCATGCATGAAGTAAGATTTTTAGCTTTGATATTTTCAATGATCTCGTCAATTCGACTATATAAACGATCACAAGTGATGTGACAATGACTATCTGTATACATAACTAACCTTCTTTCTTAAAATAGTATATAATTGTGTTAAAAGAGGTGCAATATGAAAATTAGCATGGAATTAAATGTAAGTGATAAAGAGTTTTATGATTTGATGATGAAATCTTTAAAAGAAGAAGTTAAAAATGTCACGAAGAAAAATTTAGAATTAAAAGAAGGGTTAAAATATAAAAAGAAATCAGCTCAAAGAAAAGGAATCGGCTCAGAAATTACTGTGCATATTAAAAGGTTGATTCCGAATACATTGTATGAAGCAACGTTTGTCACGGCAATCGACCATACAACTATTTCTTATAAGATTGAATCTTTAAATGAATCAAAAATCAAAGTGACTTATGAAGAAATTTACGAAAATGTTTCTCCAAAGGAAATTCCTGTTTGGAGACAAAAAATGGCAGAAAAACAGTCGGCTAAAAAATCAAAGAAAATGTTTAAAGAGGTTGAAAAGTTTATTTTAAATGAAAGAAATAACAAGAACTGATTATACCAGAATAGAAACCAAGTTTTCCATCTTGGTTTCTTTTTTTGTTTATATGCGTTATAAGATTGGTATAGAAAAGCTTTAACCCAACAAAAGAAGGAGGAATTGGATATGAAAAAGTTAGGTTATTTAGCGGGGGCATCATTGTTATTTGTTCCAATGCCTCTATATGCAGCAGGAATTGGTTCTAGCAACCAAGTATTTACTCACACTGGTTGGTTCTCAGTTATTTGTATGGCAACAATCGGTGTTGGAGTTGCGATTTGTTCAAAACATCAGAAATAATAATGAAAAAAGTTTTAACAGTAAGCATTATTTGGGCGGTGGATCTTTTTTATTTAAAATTTGAAGATCATTGATAATAACATATGTTACCTATAATTTTTGTGGAGTATGTTATACTGAGTTAACTGAAAGAGAAAGGGTAACTTATGGTCAGCAATTATTTGGTGAAATTTCTTGAAGAAAAAGAAGTACCTACAATCACAAAAAAAAGACACACATATTTAACGTATTATGGTTTAGAACAACAAGATACGTACGTGTTAAAAGAAGGTATTGTTAAGACTAGTATAATTTTGCGTGATGGAAGAGAATTTAATATTTCTTATATTAAAGGACCAGATATTATTTCATTATTAAAAGATGAAGTAAGTCAATATACATCAGCTCCATTTAACGTTCGTATTGAGAGTGAAACGGCTACTTTTTATCGTATTCCAAGAGTGTTATTCTGGGATTTTGTAAATCAAGATCCAGAGTTAAAAGAGTATGTGAATTCATATTATCGTACTAAATTAACGGAAGCTATTTTTAGACAACAACTTATGACTATGAATGGTAAAAATGGAGCAGTGTGTGCTTTTATCTATCAATTGATTCCTATATTCGGAAGAAAAGTAAAAAAGGGTATTTTAATTGATTTCCAAGTGACAAACGATGATATTGCAGGATTCTGCGGTATTTCTACTAGAAATAGTGTAAATCGTATTTTAAGAGGGTTACGTGAGCAAAATGTAATCTCGATGGTCTATCAGAAGATTTTAATTTTAGACGTAGATTATTTAAAACAATTTGTACAAGCATAATACAAAACAAAGCGCAGAGTTAATAATGGTAATCCGCAATTAGATAGGGTTGACTAAAAGTTGGCTTTAAAAATTGTAGGGTTGAAAACCCTATGAGTGTTTAAAGGATTATTAACTAGGGAGCAGAGATATTGTGAAATCTCTGCTCTTTTTATAATGGGTGATTTGAATCTGAATGATTGGAATCAATGTATTCAGTTAACTTGTCATATAATTCTTCGAATCTTATGTCAATGTATCCTCGTAGTTCTTCAATTTCAAATTTCATTTCATTGTTTTGAAGATTTCTGAAGTATTCGATCAATTCGATAATATCTTGTGCATCCATGATCATTTCTCCCTTGGCTCCAGGCTGAATGTTGCATTTGGGTCGAGTACATACATTACGCGATTGCGGAAGCGAAGCCAGTTGGTGTAGCCATTGGCGTTGTTCTTGATACACTTGATAATCTTGTTTCGATTCTCAATGATCGCATTATTCACTTTTTTATTGCAGACCACCACCTGGCCTTTGTCTGCTTCAA
>NZ_JACRWH010000005.1:0-77174 GCF_014306155.1 Holdemanella hominis
AGAAGAGTTCTCGATCAAAAACAACTCTCCTATCCTAAGCATTCCAGGGATTTCTCATTTCTCTGGTACTTCTATTTTAGCCGAATTAGGAGATATTGGCAATTATTCCAAGCCTTCTCGGATCATTAAATTTGCAGGAGTAGCCCCCTATCACTATGAATCGAGTCAATACAACGCCCAGCACACTGCCATAACTAAGAAAGGATCTAAATATCTTAGAAAGACTTTGTATCAAGTCATACTGCCTGTAATTAACAATAATCCTGTATTTAAGAAATACTATCGATTGAAGATATCTCAAGGTAAAGGACACCGTTGTGCTCAAGGTCACTGCATTAGAAAGCTGCTTAGAGTCATTTATCATTTACTAGAAACAGGACAATCATTTGATCCTGCATTATTAAGATAAGACATATGCATCTAAAGCATCTGAACTTTTAAAAAATCATATTTTAAAAGTTCTTTTCGTCATGCCTAAATTTAATCCAATATTCACATTTTCAAAGATCAATTTAAAACTAACTAAAAAATCTAGTTATTTTGTATTTTCAAACTTTTTCATAAAAAATACTTGAATTTTATATAGTTAGCTTCCTTTTGCCTCATTATAATCCATTTCAGTTAGATATCAATAACTATTTTACATTGTAAAGAAATTTTGATTTTGGTAATATAATCACATCCATAAGGAAGTAGTTATCTTACTTATGTAAGCATTTAAGTCAACACACTGATCAATCGATCTGGCTTATCGTTACAAACAAGACTTATGCGAAAAAAGACATCTTTTTTTTCGTATAAGTCTTTTTACTTTAGGAGGGAATATGGATTTTATTACTATTTTATTTATTGGTATTGGTTTAGCTATGGATGCAAGCGCTGTATCTTTGGCAAAAGGTATGAGCCTGGATAAAGATCAAGTAAAAAAATATGCCTTTATCCTAGCCCTAACGTTTGGCTTTTTTCAAGCACTTATGCCAGCTATTGGCTATTTTACTGGAAGTCATTTTGCCGAATACATTCAATCCATCGATCACTGGATTGCCTTTATTTTGTTGAGCTTGATAGGTATCAACATGATTCACGAAGGTAAAGAAGAAAAAGAAGATGAAGCAAAAATTCACTCCATCCCATTTAAAAATATTCTTCTTTTAGCTATCGCCACAAGTATTGACGCTTTAGCCGTTGGTGTAAGTTTTGCCTTTTTAAAAGTCAATCTGTTTTTAGCTATAACTACCATTGGCATCACTACATTTATTCTTTCATTTGTTTGTGTATTATTTGGAAAAAAACTTGGTAGCTTATTTGAAAAATATGCTGAATACTTAGGTGGTATCATCTTAATTCTATTAGGAATTAAAATCTTAATTGAACATTTATTTTTCTAACAAGACTTCAGTTAAAGTCTTTTCACATACTCAGCTATCTTTACACCCAATTCCTTATGTCCTTTTTCAGATAAATGCACGCCATCAAAACTCATATCTAAAGGATTACAATCTAAACAAGGAACCCCCATTACCTTATACGCCTCATTCAGTTTCATACTTTCATCTCTAAATTCATCAAATTGTAAAATTGGCGGACAAAGAATCAACAGCTTTCTTTTGTCCATTGAATCAATTAACTCATGCATAAAAGAAAGGATTTGATCAACATCATAATAATGAATCAAATCATTAGACCCCAACATAACACAAAATAAATCAATCGAATCTAAATTGAATGTATCCTCTTTTACATCTCGCAATAAACGACCATTGATCGCATCCTCAAAAAATATCCATCCAGGCACAAGATCATTTAAATAATCAATGTATGTTAAATCATACCTTTGAAAATATCCTCTTGGATCATAGCCCCAAGTATTGGAATCCCCTAAAAACAATACCTTTTTCATTATGCCACTCTGCGAATTTTCTTACGCACAACCATGAAACAAATACCATGCGCCACAAGTGTTATAACCCACGTAATTGGATAAGAAATATACAATGAGAAGGTTGTATGCACTGCCTTAAATACAGTAAATATCCATATAACACGAATCAAACAGACACCCGTTAAAGATACCAGCATTGGTAAAATAGAATATCCGATTCCTCTAAGACTTCCAACTAAAGTATCCATGACTCCACATAAACAATACATTGTACTAATAACAGCCAATCGATTAATTCCAAATTGGATGACACGCTCATCACTAGAATAAATAGATAGTAACTGTTGGCCAAAGAAATAAGCACCTTGCCCGAGTACAAGACCTACGATACTAACAATTACTAAACATTCTAATAAAATCTTATCAATTCGATTGTATTTTTTTGCTCCAAAATTTTGCGAAGTAAACGACAAAGAAGTTTGATAAACTGCATTCATAGACGTATATACAAAGCCTTCAATATTGCTTGCGGCGGTATTTCCAGCCATAACTAAAGAGCCAAAAGAGTTAATACTTGATTGAATCAATACGTTTGAAATACTAAAGATAATGCCTTGAAGCCCTGCTGGGAGTCCTACTTCCAGCATTTGTAAAGCTAATTCCTTATGGAAACGCATATCCTTTAACTCAAAATGTAAAGGTCCATCCATATGCTTTAAACATAATAGAATTAAAGCAGAACTAATTCCTTCCGAAATAATCGTAGCTAAAGCAACACCAGCAACACCCATTTCGAATACAATTACGAAACACAGATTAAATAGCACGTTAACAATTCCAGAAATCAGCAAAAAATAGAGTGGTCTCTTTGTATCACCAATCGATCTAAGTATGGCAGCCCCGAAGTTATAAACCATAAAAAATGGCATACCAGCAAAATAAATACGCATATATAAAGATGACAAATCAATTACATCTTCTGGTGTAGCCATTAACTCTAGCAAGGGTTTCGCAAAAAAGAAACCCACAAACACCATTAATAATCCACCAAAGATGGCAATAAAAATAGCTGTATGTACAGCTTTAGATGTATTTTCCTCATCTCGAGCCCCAATAAATTTACCCAATACAACATTTGCACCAACACTAATACCAATAAACATATTCACCAATAAATTGATTAATGCACTTGTTGAACCAACTGCTGCCAACGCTTGATTTCCCGTAAATCGACCTACCACAATAATATCGGCTGCATTAAACAACAATTGCAGGCAGCCCGACAAAATTAATGGTAATGAAAAAATAATCAACTTTTTAAAAATTGGACCATTACACATATCCACTTGATAACTACGCATAAGTAAATTTACTCCTTCTTAAATAATAGAAACAGTTGGAGATAAACTCCTCCAAGAACCGTACGTGCAGTTTTCCCGCATACAGCTCCCCACTGTTACTTTTAAACATTCTTGTTATATATGACTTTGTCACCGCTCCAAATATCCACATGGATATATGGGTGTATGATTCTATCATTCCATATTTCATAGAACCTTTCCAATTTAAAACTTCTTCTTTGACTCCTTCGGTTTAACCATTTGAACGTTACATATAGTGAATGTTGCCAAAGGTTTCTGACCTCTTTTATCATTCCACTCAAACTGTAGTAGTTAAAACTACCAGTAAGTTTCTTGTTCAACGCCTTCATGAATTCGTCAAATTGAGTGTTTCTATTTTCTTTGACCCATTTCTTTAAGTTTGACTTAAATTGCTTCTTCTTTTTACGACTTATCTTATGTCCTACAGAATAGTAGCCTTTTCTTGTCTTACTGTTGAAATGTGTAAAGCCTAGAAAATCAAATGTTTCTCTTGAACCACTGTATCTTCCAAACGGAAGTATTCGTGTCTTTTCCTTGGACAGTTCCAATCCAAAAAGTTCCATTCTTTTAATAACGGCTTCATATACTCTTTGTGCATCTCTTTCATATTGAAACATAATCAAGAAATCATCGGCAAAGCGTACCAGGTATGCTTCTCCATATAACTGTTTCTTGATGCACTTTTCAAACCATAAATCCAATACATAATGTAAGTACACATTGGCAAGGATTGGACTAATCAGTCCGCCTTGTGGTGTTCCTACACTTGTATCCTCATATTTTCCTTCTATCATGACTCCTGATTTGAGCATTCTCGCTATATATCTCAGGTAGTTCGGGTCTGCGATATCATTTCGAAGAAATTTCATGAGCCACTCATGATTTACATTGTCAAAGAATCCTTTAATATCACAGTCCAATATATAGTTTATTTTCTTGTGCATAATAGTATCATTGATTACTTTAATCGCATCATGAGTGCTTCGTTTTGGTCTGAATCCATATGAACAGTCTAGAAATCTAGGCTCATATACATCACTAAGTATGTCTGCCATGGCTCCTTGAACGAGCCTATCTTCATAGACTGGTATTCCTAAAGGTCTTTTCTTACCATTTCCCTTGTCGATTTCAACTCGTCTTACGGGTTGTGGCTTATAGCTAAAGCTCTTTAGTCTATGCATCAGGTCATCTATATTTTCATTTAAATTTTCTTGATACACTTCCTTGGTTACCATGTCTATTCCTGGAGCTTTATCTTTCTTTTGTAGACGATGTTGTCTTATTAAAGACTCCTTGTCTACTCGATACATTAACGTTTCCAGTTTAGGATGTCTTTTTGACAATGTTCTTATATCTTGTCGTTTTGTTCCCATGTCTTTTCAACCTCCAGTGTTTTCAACATGTTTCCCTTCAAGAAACGTAACTGTGTTTCGGTCCTTCGCTCCATGTACTTTCATACACTTCATAGCTACAATATGACCTCATCGGACTTCTTGCAGTTCTTCCCGTTGTTCTTGTGGTATTGGCACTTGTTACAACAGTACCGTGTTTATCGGAAACTGCAAGACCTCCCAGGTATGCAGTTGATACCTTGACTTCTCGCCCTGCTTTAAAACGCCGGTGGTGTCCGATTGAATCTGGCATAACGATTCAACCTATATTGGTTGCGGCTTATATGAGAGCATCACCCACCACTATGTTGAGTCTAACGACGCTAGATTGCTTCAGGCTTTCGCTTTAGGGCTCTAAGTCTTTCCTTCCTACACTTAACACTGTACCTCACGATACAATGCCCAAGGACTAGATATTGGTCTCTTTGCTTCAAGAGTTACCAGGTTAGGAGTTTCACCTAACTAAATCAACTGCACCGAACTGGCGCACAATACAAATCCTCCCCGTTTACAACAATAGTCAAATTATATACCTTATGTAATATTATTGAAAGAAAAAAAGAGCAAAATGTAACTTTTCATTCTTTATTGCACTCTCGTTTTCATACGATCCGGATGCAGACTATACTGAATCGCAATATATTTTGTTATTTTACCTTGTTGATACAAGTCATAGATCGTATCATCCATCATAACCATACCGTTCTGTCGATTCGAAATCATTGTATTCTAAATCTGATGAATCTTATTCTCACGAATCTGCGAACGAATCGCAGGATTGACCAGCATAATTTAAAACACAGGAATCAATTCTCCATCTTTTCCTGGGATTAATTGCTCACTAATGTAGCCTCTAAAATCATTGATAATTGCGAACGCACTTGATCTTGAAACATATCAATAATACGATCAATTGTATTTACAGCTCCTACAGTATGTAACGCAGATAGAATTAAATGTCCGGTTTCAGCCGCGGAAAGCGCTGTAGAAACTGTTTCTTCATTGCGTATTTCGCCCAATAAAATAACTTCAGGTGCCTCACGCAATGCCGATTTTAATGCATTTAAATCACTTGTTGTATCATGATATACCTCTCGTTGGGATACAATTGACTTTTTGCGAATGCAAGAATTCAATTAGATCCTCAATCGTAATAATATGACAACTTCTTGTCTTAATCATACGATCTATTAAACAAGCTGACATCAAACACTATAGAACTTATTTGAAATACGCTGAATAATCAAGTGCGCATTCTCTTCGGTTTGACAATCCACTAGAAGCAGCGGTTGCGTTTCACTTGTACGAGTAAACAAGTCATTGCTTCTTAAACAAGAACCTACCAATCGCTTCACACGATCAAAATCTAAACCAATCTTTTCATAATCCAAAGTACCATCTGAAAACTGTAACATAATCAAATAATAATTTTGTTCATTACGAATAGACATTTTTAACAACAATTCATAGAAATACTTGAAAATTTCATACGAACAGAAGAAGCCTTGGTTTTGTTGATCATGGCTTGAAAGCTCACGCATGATTGTTTCCATATCTTTACTTTCTTCTTTGGCATGATCAGCAATAATGATATCGTACAATTGTTTAAAACGTTTCGATAAACCCGTACCTAGTTCAGATAAGAAAATATCATTCAATTCATCATAATACTTCAACGCTTCACGATAATTACGTGTAGCCACTAAGCCTTTCATATAATAGTAATGTAAACCTTCATTAAATGATTTTAATAAAACAGCCTGATAATTCATAAGCATCATCTCATCATAGCGTTTTTTCGTATATAAGTAACAAGATACGCGCATCATCGTTTTCACATACATTTTCTAAAGATCTCTTGTTTCTGTAAAATCCAGTGCAATTGGCTTGGTGAAGCATAGAAACGACCTTGGATCTGAAAATCTTTCTAGCCGTCTTGAACTCTTTTTCGTCTAAAAGTTCCGAACCATCGTTGATTTGGTTATACGCCTTTTCCAATTCAACAAAATCAATATTACAATCTAAATTCTGATTTAAAATATACCCTTTTCATGTCGTTATAATAACCTATTTGTCTTTAAAGAATTCAATTTCATTCAATTCAGCACACAATCTAAAAATCTAGAACTTTAATGCACTAGATGGATTTTTACTTTCTGGCCGAGGAATATCAATCAGTTCATCTTTTTGAACTGGTTTTTCACTGTGAAACAATAAGACCTGTAATAAATTCACTAGCTGCTTTCCAAATAATTCGACAATATTAACGGTTACATTATCGTTTGTGATTTCCAACCCTCCTAATGTTTTAACATAATAAGTATCACTCATGTTGATTCTCCTTTCAAAAAGATTGTATAGTATCTAACCTAGTTTTATTTGACAATTAATCTGCCAAACAAAAAAGCAGAGAATCACAAAAATTCTCTGCAAATGGTTATTTTAAAGTATATGCAACATGTTGATAGTGAATTCCATTCTCTTCGATATCAGATAATATTGTTTTTGTATACAAAGACTTGTCAAATTCAGGAAAATAAACCTCAGCATCCGCTTGCTCATCAATCTCAGTTAACACTAGCTTATCTGCATAAGCTAACATCTCACTATAAATCATGCCTCCACCAATACAATAGATTTCCTCATCTACATCTTTATATCGCTTCAAAAATTCTTCAACACTCGAACACATTTCGACACATTCACCCAAATCTGAACACGAACGCGAAATCACGACATGATGACGTTTAGGTAACATACCTGGAAGACTTTCAAATGTTTTTCTTCCCATCACAATTGTATGTCCCGAAGTCTGCTTACGAAAAAACTTCAAGTCCTGAGGCAAATGCCAAATCATATCATTGTTTTTTCCTAATTCACGATTTTTACCAATCGCCGCAATCAATGTTAATTTCATAATTCTCCTATTGTGCTAAAGGGAAACTAATTTTTCCCATATGCTCATAGCCAATCAACTTCACGTCATTCTTTGGATCAAATGCATAGAAATCTTGAATATCCGGATTCAACCACAACTTAGGTGCTGGTAAAGAGCCTTTTGTTTCATAACGATTTAATTGTTCTTTAATTCCATCAATTTGATTCACGTAAATATGTGCATCTTTGATTGACCAATCAATCGTACCTGGCTCAAGTCCAGTAACCTTGGCAACCATCATCAATAAAACTGCATATTGCGTTACATTAAATGGCAACCCTAATGGAACATCACAACTTCTTTGGTGTACCCAAATATTCAACTTTCCATCCGTCACATCCCATTCTGAACTCCATACACAACTAGGAAGTACAGCTGTATCTAATTCGCTATCCTGCCATAATGAGATAACACGTCTACGATCTTCCTTATCGTTTTTTAATGAATTCAACAATTTATTCATCAAATCATATTTTTTTACAATAAATCCATAAGCCGTACCAATGGTATGCGCAAAACTAGGATCAAAATGTTTTAATACTTTTCCCGTATTCTCATCAATCCAGTCGCCATCTTCATTAATTTCCCATTTATCCCAAATGTGAACATTTCTTTCTTGAAGCCATCTAACATCATTACTTTGAGCCTGATAGATCCAAAGCATTTCTGTAACAGCTTGACGAATAAATAACTGTTTTGTCGTCAAAATAGGAAATTCTTTAGATAGATCTAAATGAAAATGTGCACTTGGAACTTTAATCGTGTCAATACCAGTGCGATTATGTACTTGAACTCCATTTTCCAAAATATCTTTACATAATCCACAATATACATCATCAAAGTATGACATCCATTTCCTCCTTAAAAACATTCTCCTCAATAAAACGACCCACTGCACTTTCATCATTTGTATAAGGACTTACAAATGCACTGCATTCTTTAACATCCTGTGAGCCATTTTTCATACATACACCCATACCGACTTTTTCAAGCATTTCCCTATCATTTTGTTCATCCCCAAAAGCCACACAGTTTTCAAGTTTGACCCCAAAATGCTTAGCTACCTTTTCAATCCCATATCCTTTATTGATTCTAGGATCTACATATTCGAATAAGTTATCTGCTGTTAAGAAACCGACACAAGCCTCATTCTTATATTGTTTAGCACGTTCTAAGACAATCGGCATATAATCTTTATCACAATGTATAATCAGTTTGTTGCATGTATTATTTTCTAGATATGGTTCAAGATCAATTTCGATTTCTGTTTCACCAAAAATTCGTGCATGTTCCTGCGTTTCAATACTTGTACGATTTGTATAACGTGTGGCACCTTCCAAGATCCAAAAATCAACGTCTAAATCTTCAAAAAAATGAATCACATCTAAAACGACTTCACCATCAAGAACATGATATTCTTCTTTAGTACGTTGTCTTAAATCATATACAACGCCACCATTCATTCCCATGATAAAACTAACACTATCTTCAATTCTCCATTTTTTCAACATAGCACGAACCGTCTCTACTGGACGTCCAGATGCGATGCCAAATAAAATTCCATGATTTTTCAATTTTGATACTGCTTCACGATTTAAATCTGATACTTGCTTTTTTGAATTCAAAAATGTACCATCTAAATCCGTCGCAATCAAAGTTACTGGTTCCATAAATTATCCTTCGTATGTTAAGAATGCTGCATATCCTTTTTTTGCTTCATAGATATCAGCTTTACTTGCCAATTCAAAAGGTGCATGCATATTATGTAAAGCTACACCACAGTCAATTACCTGCATTCCATAATTAGCCAAAATATAAGCGATTGTTCCTCCACCGCCTTGGTCTACTTTTCCAAGTTCACTTGTTTGCCAAGCTACATTGTGATCATCCATAATACGACGAATCAATGCGATATATTCTGCATTCGCATCGTTACATCCACTCTTTCCACGAGCTCCTGTATATTTATTGAATACGATACCTTTACCAAATTCGGCTTGATTTCTTGGACTTGATGCCGAAGCGTAAATTGGATCATGTGCAGCACTTACATCACTTGACAACATAATTGAATTCATCATTGCACGTTTCACGCTTAATGCAGAATAATCACCCATACAATCCATAACTTCTGCAACAAAGTTTTCAAAGAACATAGAGTGCATACCTGTAGCACCTTGAGATCCGACTTCTTCTTTATCAACTAACAAACAAACAGCTGTACGTTTTACATTTTCTGCTTCTAATTGAGCCATCAAACTTGTATACGCACAAATACGATCATCATGTCCATAACCTAATACCATACTTGAATCGAATCCACAGCTTCTAGCACGTCCTGCAGGAACAACCTCTAACTCAGCAGAAACAAAGTCTTCTTCTTCAAAGCCATAAGTTGATTTTAAAATTTTAGCAACATTAGCCTTTACTGCATCTTTCTCTTCATTTTCTAACGGAATAGATCCAACAGTTACATTTAAATCTTCACCAGCAATCACTTCATTTGCCTTTTTCTGTAATTGATCTGCACTTAAGTGAATCAATAAATCACTAATCACAAATACTGGATCACTTTCTTTATCTCCAATCGCTACATCTACAGTTGTTCCATCTTTCAAACAAACAACACCATGAATTGCCAAAGGCAAAGTCACCCATTGATACTTTTTAACACCACCATAATAGTGTGTATCCAAATAAGCAATGTTTCCATCTTCATACAATGGATTTTGTTTAAGATCCAAACGAGGACTGTCAATATGAGCACCTAAAATGTTCATACCTTTTTCCAATGGATTTGAACCAATGTGCATTAATGCAATCGACTTGTTCATCATATTTACATACACTTTGTCCTGTGCTTTTAAAATCTCTTTATTTTCGATAACCTCTTTGATATCACGATATCCATAAGATTTCGCTAATGCGATCGCATTTTTTACACAAGCTCTTTCCGTTTTAGAATCAGATAAGAAATCAATATATCCATCACTAAATTTCATTACATCATTAAATTCTTCTTTTGAATATTTATTCCAAACTACTTCACTCATAACTCTACCTCCAATTTTTTAAATAAGCATTTTGACAATTCAATTTTTGAATCCATTGTATTCATCCATGTAATTTGTCCTTCTTCACAACTTGTATTCAACAAACCTTTTTGTTCCAACAAATCTTTTGTATGTAAAGTCGTACCCACGCTTCCTTCAATAATATGAACATTTGGACAAAGCTTTTCCAAATATTTCGTGTAAAAAGGAAAATGCGTACACCCTAATACAATGCTATCTAGATTTTTATAGTCACTAGCTGCTAAATACTCTTTCAAACAAGACTCTACAAGATATGCATCATCAAGTTTATTGTCTTCAACCATTCTTACAAGTTCTGGACAAGGCACCTTTATAATATGATGCTCACCTTTAAATCGATTCATCAAATTCGCAAACTTCTTTTCTGACAAAGTAAGTTGGGTTGCCCATACCGCAATACGTTGATGTTCACCTCGATCGCATGCCACCTTTAATGCCGGTTCCATACCAATAATATCCACATCATACTTTTCTCTTAGAAGCTTAACACAAGCACTCGTTGCCGTATTGCACGCAATGACGATTGCCTTAACATCATGACATATCAATTCATCACATATCGCAACGCAACGCTTTGTGATTTCTTCTTTTGTCTTTGTCCCATAAGGATTATATTTACCATCTCCCAAATAGATCAGATTTTCATTAGGAAGTAAACTATGCATCGTATGTAAAACACTAATTCCACCTAATCCCGAATCAAAAACACCTATTGGACTTTTTGAATTCATACAAAACGCTCCTTTTCCATCTTTATAATTATACAACGTATAAAGAAAACATCCAAGTCCTCAAACTTGGATGCATTAATGACTCATACGCTTTTTCATTTCGACTAATATTTCTAACAATTCTTTTTTTCCAATCCCATTATGTATCAGACTGTCCGGATGCACTCTATCATTATGAAATAATTGAATCAATGATGCTTGAAGCTCTTTAAATGACATAGATTGATATTCTTTATCTACCAGATACGCCTCATAATCTTTCATATCTACTAAATTTGTTGCATAAAAAGAAAGCACCATTTCCATCAATAATGACTGCACCTTCTCATGATCTTCTTCTAAATCTGAATTAGCCCAACAAATATCTTCGTCTGTTAAATCGCTTAATTTTTCGATGTATGTTTGAATAAACGAAGCATCATCCATTTTTTCTTTCGCAAAATAATTTGAAATCTTCATATACCCTCCAAAAAAAAGAGGTTTAAGGCTTTCATCACTTCCTTAAACCGCTTTTCGCAATATTTATATCCTCATATAAATATTACAATGAATTTTGTTTGTATCCATTATATTATTATGCTCTTCTGAACAAACAAAATTCTGTATAGATAAAACCACCACATTTTATCTATACCCTCTAATCCACTTTTCCTTCGCAGAGTTTACCACGCTCTGCATGTCCCTTTGGCAGCTCATCACACTGCCACTTAAATAATAGCATATATAAAAAGGGTAAGCAAGCTTACCCATTTGTCAGTCTATGACCTATAAAGGAAGTAGTCGGTAGTGTTTCAGTCATAGAACTTACATATATATTTTAGTCCTATTTTTTCTGTTGTAAAGCCTTCATAATTCTTTCAAAATGTAAAAATTCATCTTCGTTATTCATCGCAACCAATTCATCTAGACTCACACACCTACAATCAATACTTTCACGAGTGTTTAAGGTTACATCACTTAATTGGAAATCAAACTTAAAATGATAAATATCTACAAAATAATTATCATGTCTTTTTTTATCTTCATTAAAGTATGAATATACAACATGACCATTTATGACATCAAGCCCTGTTTCTTCTTTTACTTCACGCTTGATCGCATCTAAGCTTGACTCTTTACTCTTAGCCCCACCACCAGGCATTTCCCAGCCTCCAGCAGCCCATTTTTTATCCAACGCCCTTTGTGTAACCAAATATTTTCCTTCTTCATTTTCTAAGATAGCCAAAACATACATCATGAATTCTCCAGGTTGAAATAAATATGTATTACGATCTACAACACGATTTAAAAGCTTTCGATTTCTATCATATAAATCAACGAATTCACTCATCTACACAATCTCCATTTTCATCTCTATAAAAACAAGAATAATGTCCCGTATGACAAGCCACACCAGCTTGTTTGACTTCTAATAAAATTGTATCTTGATCGCAATCAATGCGAATTGCCTGTACATGTTGATAATGTCCACTTGTTTCACCTTTGACCCACAAGCTTTGTCTTGAACGAGAATAATACGTTGCCAATTTTGTCTCTCTTGTTTTTTTGTAAGATTCTTCATTCATATATGCCAACATCAATACTTTTTTTGTATCTACATCCTGCACAATACAAGGAATTAAGCCATTTTGTTTCTCAAAATCCAATCGCATCATATACGAACTGCCACTCCTTTTTCTTTTAAATACTTTTTCACATTTTGAACATTCGATTCTTCATAATGAAAAATACTAGCTGCTAAAGCCGCATCGCTGACTTTTAACGCATCCACAAAGTCATCCATCTTTCCACATCCACCAGACGCAATCACAGGCACTTGAACCACTTTAGATACAGCTTCATACAAGGCTAAATCAAAACCATCCTTAGTGCCATCCGCATCCATGCTCGTTAACAAGATTTCTCCAGCTCCTAAAGATACACCTTTTAAAATCCATTCAATACAATCTATACCCGTATCTTTTCTGCCACCTTCAATGTATACGTTCCAACCCGAACCATCTTTTCTTCGCTTAGCATCCACCGCAAGCACAATACATTGGTTTCCAAAACGTTTACTTGCCTCTTTAATTAAGTCCGGATTACGAATTGCAGCACTATTTAAGCTTACTTTATCGGCTCCTGCCATCAACATGGCACGAACATCTTCAATCGTTGAAATGCCTCCTCCAACCGTAAAAGGAATATAGATTTCTTTTGCAACCTTCTTTACAATATCAACCATAGTTTTTCTTTTTTCTACTGTGGCACTAATATCCAAAAAAACCAATTCGTCAGCACCACCTAAATAATATTTCTTTGCCAGAGATACAGGATCTCCCACTTCTTTTAAACCCAAAAAATGGATTCCCTTCACAACATTCCCATCTTTTACATCTAGACAAGGTATAATTCTTTTTGTCAACATATGCTTAACGCCTCTTTCAAATCTAACGTCTTTTCATAAATGGCCTTACCCGTAATTACACCATACAACCCTAATTCTTTACATATTTGGACATGTGATAAATCACGAACACCGCCAGATGCGATTAAGTTACATGATACATGATTTTTAAGTGCTTTTAACATCTCAAAGTTAGGTCCTTGTAAAGTTCCATCCTTTGAAATGTCTGTACAAATCAATGTCTTTACCCCAATCTCTTCCATTCTTTTTGCAAAATCCAAATAATATTCTTTGCTCGTTTCCAACCAGCCTGACGTACATACATATCCGTCTTTACAATCAAGTCCAACCGCAATCTTAGAACCATATTTTGAAACCGCATCTTTTAATAAACCTATATCTTGAATTGCTGAAGTTCCTAAAATAACTCTTGAAACACCATTTTCTATATAAAAATCTATAGCAGACATCGTACGAATGCCTCCACCCACTTCAATGGGTATATCACATGTCTTCACAATTTCACAAATCAAATCTTCATTAACTCGACTTCCTTCTTTTGCCCCATTTAAATCCACAACATGTAAATAGCGAACATTTGCCGCTTCAAAATTTTTAGCACAAACAAGTACATCATCCGCCACACATTTGGATTGGCCATAATCACCTTGGTACAAACGAACAGGTTTTCCATCTAATATATCTATTGCAGGTAATACAATCATTTAGAACTCCTTTCCAAAATATTCCAATATTTTTAATCCATCTTCTCCACTTTTTTCAGGATGAAACTGACATCCCATAATATGATCATGCATCACAAGACCTGGTATTTTCATACTTCCATACATGGAATATCCAATTAAGTCTTGATCATCCATATCTTTGGCATAATATGAATGGACATAATACACATACGTATTTTCTTTAAATATTGCCTGAGGATGATTACTTTCCAATACGTTCCAACCGATTTGGGGAATTTTTACACTTGGATCTTCCATATGACAAACATGACCTTTTAAAAAGCCAAAACCATCGCATAAGCCATTTTCTTCACTCGTTTCAAACAAAGCCTGCATACCAAGACAAATCCCCAATAGCGCAACATCTTTATTTACTTGTTGAACAATAAAATCATAGAGCCCCATAGAATGGAGTGTGTGCATGCAGTCTTGAAAAGCTCCAACTCCTGGTAAAATCAATTTATCGCATTTAGATAAAATAGAAACATCTTTTGAAACAACACTATCTAAGCCTAAATAGTCACAAGCATTTTTTACGCTGTATAAATTGGACATGCCATAATCAATAATTCCAATCATTCGATTACTCCTTTAGAACTAGGAATACGATCCGATTCTATTTTTATAGCTTGTTTCAAGGCACGGCCAAATGCTTTAAATATAGCCTCTACTTTATGATGATCATTCTTTCCATAGTACACATTGATATGTAACGTTACCCCAGCTGCCACACAAAAGGCTCTAAAAAATTCTTCAACCATTTCACAAGACATCGTTCCAATGTTTTCTCGTATCAATTCGCAATTAAAAACCAAATAAGGACGTCCACTAATATCTAATGTGACATTACATAAAACTTCATCCATAGGAAGATTCACACTTCCATAGCGGGCAATTCCTTTTTTATCCTCTAAAGCTTCTAAAAATAATTTTCCTAATAAAATTCCACAATCTTCTATTGTATGATGATCACACACTTCAAGATCGCCATCCGCTTTTACAACTAAATCAAAATTCGAGTGAAACGCAAACAATGTCAACATATGATCAAAAAAACCAATTCCTGTACCAATGTCGCTATTTCCATTTCCATCTAAGTTGATCTTTTCATATATTTTTGTTTCTTTTGTATCCCTGTTTTTTTCAGCTATTCTCATACTCAAATCTCCTTAGAACATCTAATACCATTTCATTTTCTTCGTTTGTCCCAATCGTTATACGAAAACTAGTATCCGCATAATTTCGAATTGTGATGTTCTTTTCTTTAAACATATCCATTAAAATATCTTTTTTATCTGTTCTTCCATACAAGAAATTCGCATTTGAAGGATAGAAACTAATTGTTTTATAATCCTTCACTTCTCGGTATATTCTTTCTCTTTTTGAAATAATAGCCGCAATATTCGCTTTATATGCATCGGCATGTCTTAATACAACACTTGCTATCGTTTGAGTGACACTACTTAGTGCATAAGGAATAAAAAGTGGAGCTAATTTTTCAACTTGTGAAGAAATCATAAACCCACAACGAATTCCTGCAAGTCCATACGCCTTGGATAGAGTTCGACAAACAAAAACCATTGGATATGTTTTTAATAAATCAATGGCACTTTCATTACCAAACTCCATATAGGCTTCATCAAAAATGACTGGGATATTCGAAAAGGCTTCGCAAATTTGAATCATTTCTAATTTCGAAATCGCATGTCCCGTCGGATTATTTGGATTTGAGAATAAGATCATATCCACTTTTTTATCTTTCCCATTTGAAATAAATGCATCGACATCAAAGGATCCATCTAAAGCTGTTTCAAATTTTTCAATTTTTGCATGATTCAATTCTACATAATAGTCATACATCGAAAAATCAGGTGCTAATGTATACAGTGTTTTATTTCCTTGTACATAATACTGAATCAAAAATCCCAACATTTGATCCGATCCATTTCCCGATAAGATCCATGAGGATGGAACATTCATAATATTGGCATATAAATCATGTAATTCATGACAAGTTGTATCTGGATATCGATTGAGTGCAAGGTTTGAAATCGCATCTAAAATTTCTTGTTTGACATTATCATCTACGTTTTGACTTGCCTCATTGGCATTCAATAGAATTCCTGTTTGTGTATGTGTTTGATAACCCTTCATTATTTCACCCTCACTTTAGCTGCGTTAGCATGTGCTTGTAAGTGCTCTTCACTGGCAATTGTTTCAATATATTTTCCATAGGCTTCGAGTGCGTATTTTGAATAATACAAATAGGATGATTTTTTAATAAAACTATCTACGGATAAAGCACTTGAAAAGCGTGCCGTTCCACTAGTTGGTAAAACATGGTTTGTTCCCCCAAAATAATCACCTATGCTTTCACATGTGTAGTAGCCTAAGAAAACACTACCTGCATTTTTTACTTCTTGTAGGTGTTCCATTGGATTTTGAATCATCAATTCTAAGTGTTCTGGTGCAATTTCATTACTAATAGAAATGCATTCTTCAATCGAATCACAGACAATGGCTTTACCATAGTTCTTTAGGGATTGTTCCACTATTTCTTTTTTAGGTAATACAGCACTTTGTTTTAAAAGCTCTTGATTCACCAAATCCAAAAGTTCTTCGTTTGTAGTCAACAAAATGGCGCTCGCCATTGGATCATGTTCGGCTTGGGATAATAGATCGGCTGCTACATATTCTGCATTCGCCTTTTCATCGGCAATAACTAAAATTTCGCTTGGCCCTGCAATCATATCAATATCGACCGTTCCATACACTAATTTTTTAGCTGCTGCAACATAAATATTTCCTGGACCTACGATTTTATCTACTCGATCAATGGTTTGTGTACCATAGGCCAAAGCAGCAATAGCTTGAGCTCCACCAATCTTATAGATTTTATCTACACCGGCAAGTTTAGCCGCATACGCAATATTAGGGTGAATAGTTCCATTTTTATCCGGTGGAGTGACCATAACAACATTTTGAACACCGGCAATTTTTGCGGGTAATGCATTCATTAAAACACTGCTTGGATATTGTGCACGTCCTCCTGGAACATAGATTCCTACTGCTTCAAGAGGTAGTACTCTTTGGCCTAAATAGATTCCCTTTTCTTTCTGCAACAAATATCCATTTTGTTTTTGAAGTTTATGAAAATCTTCGATATTTTTTTTAGCAAGTTTCATTGCTTCTACAAACGAATCATCACATTTTAATATTTGTGCATCCCATTCTTCTTGAGATACTTCCATTGTATCTAAGCTTACCTTATCAAATTGTTGTGTATATTTTAGACAAGCCTCATCTTTATTTTCTTTTACATCTTGAATAATATTTGACACTGTAACCAAGACATCTGTACTTAAATCTTGTGTTCGTGACATCAAATATTCTTTCAATGCATCTTTATCTTCTTTATAAATTCTAGTCAACATCTTCATTCACCCTCTTACTTAAATCGTTGATTACTTTCATCACTTCTTCGTGTTTTAACTTAAAGCTCGCTTTATTCACAATAACACGTGTACTAATGTCACATACTGTATCTAGCACATCTAAACCATTTTCTTTTAAGGTTGTTCCTGTTTCCATAATATCTACGATTCCGTCACATAGACCTAAAATAGGTGCTAATTCTACAGATCCATCAATCTTAATAATTTCAACATCCATACCTTTGGACAAAAAATATTGTTTAGCTACACGAGGATATTTGGTTCCAATCTTAATGTGTCCTACTTTTGAAAACAACTGATTTTGAGGTAGGCTAGCCACAATGAATTTACACTTGCCAATCTTCAAATCTAACAATTCATAGTTATCATTCTCATTTTCTAAAATGGTATCTTTTCCAACAACACCAATATCAGCAACACCATGATTAACATAGGTAATACAATCGTTGGATTTCACTAAAAAATATTGAACGTCATGTACAGAATCTTTAAACACCAAGGCACGGCCTTTGTCTTTTAAAGCTTCTACTCCATAACCAAGTTCTTCTAACATAGCAACAGTTTGTTTTTCTAAACGTCCCTTTGTGAGCGCAATCGATAAGCTCATGCTTGTACCTCCTCTACATAAATAGATTCATTTGTTGATGGTTCTAAAATGACGATTCCTTCTTTTCTCAAATTTTTTGCTTGTTTCATAGCTTCAATTTGTTTGTCTTGTGGATAATACAATTTATATTTCTTTTTCGATTGTACATCCACATAATCAATGAGTGGATCTAGCTTTACACTAAAGCCACAAGCTGGAAGATCACGACCAAACTTCTTTAATAAGCAGTCGTATCGACCACCACTTAAGATACTTGTTCCAACACCTGAAACATATCCTTCAAAAATAATTCCGGTATAGTAATCCAAATGGGCAACTTTTCCTAAATCGACGGTTACATTTTCTAAATATCCTAATTCTTTTAAAGATTGGATACATTCTTTCATAGAATCTAAAACATCCTTTAATGAATCATCGAAACAAAACGTATATGCTTCATTTAATATATTCACGTCTCCACATAGGAACGGAAGGTGCATAAAGAAATCCACAATTTTTTCGCTGAGATACAATGAATCTAAGTAAAATTTCAGATCGACAATGCTTTTCTTATCAATTAAATTGGCTAGAGTATTGACTTCTTCTGTACTCAAACGAACAACTTTGCAAGCCGCCTGAAAAAATTTCACATTTCCAATTTCGAGCGTATAGTTTTTAAAGTTTTTCATGACTTCTAAAGCGCAGCACAAGACTTGTACATCACTTTTTGAATCCAATCCAATCAATTCAATGCCACAATCTGTAACTTCGCTTCTTTTGCCTGCAAATTTTTGACGTACTTTAAATACATTTGAAGTATAGCGATAGCGAAACGGAGGTTTTGAATCTTTAAATTTCGATGCACAAACACGTGCAATTGGAACAGTCATATCCGTTCTTAATGTTAGAATTCTTCCATTTTCGTCAAAGAATTTATACATATCTGTTGTTTGAATGTTTTTAAATGCATTTTCATATGTTTCATAATACTCAATCGTTGGTGTAATGATTTCTTCATATCCAAAGGATTCAAAAATCTGTTCCAAAGTATTTTGTAGATATTTTTTCTTTTCGCACTCATTCAAAATCGTATCTTTCATTCCTTGTGGTAATTGTATTTGTTGCATGTAAACAAACCTCCTTATAAACAAAAAAACTTCCGTCCTAAGGACGAAAGTTTAACTTACGTGGTTCCACCTTATTTTACTAATAAATTAGCCTCAAACCTGATAACGCCAGGAATACGTTAAAAACTACTTAGTTTCATCTTTACAGCTCAAAGACGTGTTCAAATAGCCTTACTCTTTCTTTTCACCAACCAGAAAGTCTCTTGAAGCAGCACTATTTTACTATTTCTTTTCATTGCTTTGAAAATAATATAGTCTTAATGAAAATAAATGTCAAGTTAAAATGTAAATTTTTACATTATTTTTCCCATGAATAATAGGAACCTCCAAACACAAACAGATGCTCAAAAGGTAATAAAGAACGAATCCATTCATTGAAGCCTTTTGGATTCTTTTCATCGTGGACAATTGTTTTCACTAAGCGATTCTTTCCACCGACATTTTTATACATCCTTAATTGCCATCCATTTTCTTCTACTTCTTTGGTCTCTAGATCCAAACTTGCCATCGCTTCTAAAATGGCATAGGCATCTTCTTTAGAAATCGTAGCTTGTTGCGTTTTTAAAGCCTGTACACCTTCTTTTGACATAACATACCTTGTTAGATAGACTCTTCCATTAGCACTGATTGTCAAGTTCTGTGCCACCTCTTCAGAGATGTGCGCATAATGCCACTTACTTAATAAGTTACGATTTAACTTAACACATTGAAGTGTATCTGATTCTTTTAAAGATAAATATCTCAACAATAATTCTTTAAACACCCCAGATTCAATAACACTTTTTAAAAAGGAAGGAACATAATTTTCTTTTTCAAAAACATATGTAATATAGGTATATACTTCCGTTTCATTCAAATCATGAATACTTTTATTTAACACGGAATCAATGTGCAACATATATTGTTCATCGTTCAAATTTTCCATTTGTAAACAATGATACACATTTAATATAATCGGATCATATGCATCTTTTACGCGATATCCCACGTGTAATAAATCTACACATGCATGAATGCTTTCAATCATTGAATCACCTACTTCGTATTTGAAACAGCCCAAGAAGCATCTACAATATAATCTTGTTTAATATCTGATAAAAAGACTTCTTCCACTTGTTTATATACACCTTCATGAAACGGCATAAAATGCATCTTATCACTTTCTTTTTCATCCAATACCATAACGTAATGTGGATTTTCAAAATTTTGAATATTCCAATAATAAAGAGCATTTACATTATCAGCATCTTCATATTGAGATAGTACAAGGAGTTTATAAAGTTCCATAATACGATCATCATATCCACTATCTGAAATCAAAATCTTCTCGATCCAGTCTCGCTCATTATCTACGATTCGTACTGTATAATCTTCACCTACATTGGCATGATCTAAGATTTTTTTAATGGGTTGCAGTTCTTTTTCTTCTGTAAATTGAATCAACAACTTTTTTTCCATATCGTGATATAAAACTGGATACGGAATATGGAATTTAGAATGGCAATGTGCACATTCCATATCAAAGAGTTTTCCACTTAACACTCTATTTTTCATATCTTTGTCCATTTGAACGTTGATCGACGTAAAAATATCAACATTAAACTTTTCATTACATTCAGGACATACTAATTCTATTTTATTTTCCATTCCAAATTACTCCTCTTTATTCGCTAATACATTGGGTACAAGTTCGACAAAACAATCTTCATATTCTTCTTGAAGTGCTATTTTCAATTCTCGATTGGCTACTTCCAATTCGGTATACGACATCATATCAATTCGTGTTGTGAAATAGATGGATATCCACATTTTTCTTCCTGTTGTCGTAATATCATAAAATACCGGATCATATGGATAATTATCCAACACAGAAGAGGATATGCTTTTGATTTTTGCGACTTCTTTTTCATCAGGACTCAACAACATCAAACTACGAAAACTTTCTCCTATCATTTGAATTGGTTCTTTCATCATGCCTAAGGCAAGGACGATTGCGACAATCTGATCAAAATAGGGAGATATACAAGAGAGTGGTGTGTGCCCTAAAAACGAAGATAGGAAAAACGCAAGTGATACACCTATACTTGAAAACACATCGATTTTCCAGCCATAAATTTCTACATCTACAGTTGGTGATGTTACTTTTTTATTAATTCGCATTAAAATCAATAAAATCAGTGCAGAAAAGCATGTTAATATCGTTTCAAACAAAGATACCTGCATGTGGTCAATATCATTCCCTCCATTCAACATAATTTGAACATTGTTCATGATTAGAGCCATCATAACCGCAATAAACATAAATCCTTTCAAAAGAATCACAATACTTTCAAGTTGTGCATATCCAAAGGGATGTTTTTCTGTAACCGGCTTATAGAATAAAGGAATAATATAAATCGTTAATCCAATCACGACAAGTTCAGTTGAATCATAGACTGTATCTGCCAAAACAGATTGCGATTTAGAAAAGATTGCCATGATAAGTTCTGCAAGCGCAAATACAACACCGGACCAAAATGAAATACGCATCACAATTTGTTCCTGTTTTTCTTTCATTTTCTCACCTAATTTCCTCATTATTATATCACAAGAAAAAGGAACGCTTGATAAAACGTCCCTATTGTTGATTACGAATGTAGTTTAATGCGCCACCCGCCATAAGAATATCAATATCTTCTTGACTAATTGGTGCATGTACTTTGTATGTTTCATTCTTTGTCACGTTTTCAACGATCAAATCTAATGAATCATATAATGAGTTTACAATTTCTATCTTTAATTCATCCATTTCATCGATTTTATCGTAATCTGATTTATCTGTAAATATCAGTGGCAACAAGCCAAAGTTGACTAAATTAGCCAAGTGAATACGGGCAAATGATTTTGTCAAAACAGCTTTAATGCCTAAATACATAGGTGCAAGTGCTGCATGTTCTCTACTTGATCCTTGTCCATAGTTTTCTCCAGCTACAATGATTCCACCATTATTTTCTTTACATACTTCATCGAAATGAGGTTTATTATTTTCAAATACAAATGTGGATAATTTTTCGATATTTGAACGATACGGTAAAACCTTAGCTCCTGCTGGAGCAATGTGATCGGTTGTGATATTGTCTGGTAATTTTATTACAACTTTTTTATCAATTGTTGAATCCATTGGCGTATTTACTGGTAGTGGTTTAATATTGGGGCCACGAACAATTTCTACATTTTCTGAATCCTTACTTGGAGCATAGATCAATGAATCATCGATATAGCTTTGTTCTTTTTCAAATTCATCCACATATTCCAAAGTGGTTGGATCCGTGATGACTCCTGTAATTGCGCTGGCTGCAGCTACTTCTGGTGATACTAAATAAATGCCTGCACTTAATGTGCCGCTTCGACCATAAAAGTTACGGTTAAATGTACGTAAACTTACTGCATCACTCTTTGGACTTTGTCCCATACCAATACATGGTCCACATGTACATTCTAGAATTCTTGCTCCACAAGATACAAATGTCGCAAGTGTTCCGTTTTCAATTAATTTCATTAAAACTTGTCTAGATCCTGGTGAAACCACAAGACTTACATTGTGAGCAATCTTTTTCCCTTTTAAAATGGATGCAGCTTTCATTAAATCTTCATAACCTGAGTTAGTGCATGATCCAATCGCAACTTGGTCCACTTTCATTCCGGCTAGTTCAGAAACATTTTTTATAGCATCTGGTGAATTTGGACATGCCGCTAATGGAGTAAGTTCATCCAGATTGATTTCAACTGTTTCGTCATAATGACAACCTTCGTCTGCACTTAAAGCAATGTAGTCTGATTCTCTTTGTTGGCGCTTCAAAAATTCACGAGTTACTTCATCACTTGGAAAAATAGATGTAGTTGCACCAAGTTCTGCCCCCATATTTGTGATGGTAGATCTTTGGTAGACACTTAAATTTTTAACGCCTTCTCCGGTATACTCAAATACTTTTCCAACTCCGCCTTTTACACTTAGTAATTCTAACAATTTTAAAATAATATCTTTACTTGAAACACCATGTGCTAAAGTACCCGTTAATTTTACTTCGACTACTTTAGGGCATGTTAAGCGGTAACCAATTCCTGCCATAGCTTTGGCAACGTCTAATCCTCCAGCACCAATGGCGATACATCCCATAGCGGAAGATGTTGGTGTGTGTGAATCGGAACCAATCAATGTCTTTCCTGGTTTGGCAAAACGTTCTAGATGAACTTGGTGACAAATTCCATTTCCGGGTTTTGAAAAATAAATCCCATATTTACTAGCTACACTTTGAAGGTAAGCATGGTCATCTGCATTCATAAATCCATTCTGTAATGTATTGTGATCCACATAGCTGACAGATAATTCTGTTTTTACTTTTTTTACGCCCATAGCTTCAAACTGCATATAAGCCATAGTTCCTGTGGCATCTTGTGTTAGAGTCTGATCCATTTTGATTTCAATAGGTTGCCCCGCTTCTAATTTTCCTTTTAATAAATGTTTTTCTAGAATCTTATACGTTAAATTTTGCATAGACAATATCCTCCGTTTGGAATTATAACAAAAAATGTAACAAAATGAAAGTTTATGTTATAATATGAAACACATGAAAGGAGGTTTCAGAAAATGAAGACACTTAAAGAAATCTATCAAGCTAATGAAGAACTCAATTATATCGATTCTTCCTTATACTCTAGATATCGTGTAAAAGCTGGTCTTAGAAATGATAATGGCACGGGAGTTAAGGTGGGTCTGACTAAGATTTGTGATGTTATTGGATATAAATTTGTTCATGAAAAGAAATACAACATTGATGGACAACTAATTTACAGGGGATATCCCATCAATTATTTAGTTGATAAACAACCTAAAGATCGTATTTTTGGATTTGAAGAAGTCGCATTCCTTTTGATTTTTGGCACATTACCAACAGAAGAACAGTTACAAGAATTTAAAGATTATTTATTGAACTTTAAAATGGGGCCTGTAGACTTACAGTATGAAACACCAAACATACTAAATGCACTTCAAATTGAAGTGTTGAAGTTATATGCAAAAGATCCAAGCGCTGATACAGATGACTTAGAAGAACGAATGATAAAAGGATTAAACATTCTAGCGAGTATTCCACTTTTCACATTTTCATATGCCCGCAACAAAGTCTTTAAATCCTATCCTTATCCCGACAAAAGCCTAGCTGAAAATATCTTATGTATGGCTAGAGGGAATGATCAATATACTTTAGAAGAGGCAAGGATCTTGGATACTTTATTAATGATTCATGCCGATCATGGTGGAGGAAACAACTCAACTTTTGCCAATGTCGTAATATCGAGTACAGGAACAGATATCTATTCTTGTATTTCGGCTGCCATTGGTTCTTTAAAAGGACCTAAGCATGGGGGTGCCAACTGTAAAGTTACCAATATGTTTAAAGCTATCTTCCATGAGGTTGGATTTACAACAGATAAATTAACACTAAAAAAGATTGCGAATCGTTTGTTAGATAAAGACTTCTTTGATCATAGTGGATTAATTTATGGAATTGGACATGCGATTTATACGAAGAGTGATCCTCGTGCATTATTGATTCAGCAACAATGTGAAATGCTCGCAAAATCAAAAGGACAAGAAGATATCTACAATTGTATCCATGCATTTGAAAAAGTTGCCGTTGAAGTCATGAAAGAAAGAAAAGGCATCGATGTATGTGCCAATGTTGATTATTATTCCGGCTATGTTTATTCATTGCTGGGGATTGAAAACGACTTATTTACACCACTATTCGCGATCAGTCGTACAGCCGGATGGGTTAGCCATCATTTAGAGAATCGTCAATCAAACCGAAAATTAATACGACCTGCCAATGTATATGTAGGAGGAATGGAGGAAAACGAATGACTACAATAACAGTTTTTAAAGGGGACGGGATTGGTCCTGAAATTACGGATGCTGTAATCAAAGTATTGAATGCTGCAGGAGCAGATTTAGAATATGAATTCTTTAACGTAGGTGCAAAGGTATATGAAGAAACGAAAGAATATATACCAGAAAAAGCGTTTGAATCTTACGAAAAGAATAAAATTCTATTGAAGTCTCCTATCACAACGCCAGTTGGTAAAGGTTTTCGTTCATTGAATGTCACTTTGAGAAACAAATATGACTTGTGGGCAAATATTCGTCCAGCTAAATCGAATCCTTGTATTCCTACTCGTTTTGAAAATGTAGATATCGTAACTTTTAGAGAAAACACTGAAGATCTATATGTAGGAAAAGAAGAACAGATTGATGAGAATACAGTATATGCATATAAAATCATCACAAAAAAAGCGAGCACAAGAATTATCAAGGCTGCTTTTGAATATTGTGTAAAACATAATCGCAAAAAATTAACTTGTGTACATAAAGCTAACATCTTAAAAATGAGTGATGGTTTATTCCTTCATATTTTTGAAGATATTGCCAAGGATTATCCTCAAATTGAAGCCAATTCTTTAATTGTAGATAACACTTGTATGCAGTTGGTTATTCATCCCGAACAATTTGATGTGATGGTCATGCCAAATCTTTATGGAGATATCGTTTCCGATTTAACGAGTGGATTAATTGGCGGTTTAGGATTACTTCCTAGCTGCAATAAAGGTGATGAATATGCGATGTATGAAGCTGTACATGGCAGTGCTCCTGATATTGCTGGCAAACACATTGCCAATCCAAGCGCTTTATTATTGTCAGCTTGTATGATGTTAGATGATTTACATCAAGATGTGGTTTCTAATAAAATCCGTAAAGCTTTAAATAAAGTGTTCGAAGAACATAGTGTATTAACGTCAGATCTTGGTGGCAGCGCAACAACTGAACAGTTCACAGAGGAAATCATTAAAAATTTATAAAAAAAGGAAGACGATGTTTATTCATCGTCTTCATCTTCGTCAGCCAATAATGGTTGGCGATTTTTTAATGTCAAAATATATGTTCCATCTTTGGGATATGCACTTTTGTCTTTTTGATCACTCAAGATTTCCAATTCACATGGATATCCTTCGTTTTCAAGAATCTGTAAAAGATTATCCTTACCAATTTTTTTAGTAATTGCACGTCCACATGCACAGTTACCATATTGATCAAGGCATTGTTTAATCCACACAGGAATTTTTGAAGCTGCCATTGTATCCTCCTTGATTAAAAGTATTCGCAAGCTATATCATATGCAAAACACCTTTAAAAATCAAGTAGAATCCAATTTAACCTTCTAAAACTGCAATAATATTTGGATAATATGTAAAACGATCATCTACAAACTGCAAAGCTTGGTTTGCGATTTGTTTTGCCTTATCTTTATCAACACCTTCATAAATTGAAGCATAACGATAATAGATATAATCTTTGATTTGATTTTCTCTTAAGATATAAGCATAATCTGCATCACCTAATCCATAATCACCATGCAAGATATATAGATCAGCTACATCCATCATAATACGATTACTGTACTTGTTATGTAAGTCTTCTAATTGTGATAATACCGCGAAAATAAAGTGTTCATAGTAATCTACATCTTCATATTTCCATGTTTTTAAAACACTGTAAGCTAAATCCATGAATTCTTCGACAAACTTTTCTACATCAACGCCAACTTCTTCTTCTAATTTCTTTGAATCATGAATATCTTTGTGTTGTGCAATCATCAATACTTTACGCATTGTATCAAATTGATCTTTATATTCTTCTCCATCCGCAACAACATCTGTAAATTTATAATTCAATGCATGTGCAACATCTGCTTGTAAATCTTCTGGTTTTTGAGGTTTGATATCAGCTGTCTCAAATACTTTTGATACAAGTACTTCTACTAATCCTTCATCATAACCATCTTCTTCAAAGTTAAACTTACCAGTCAATTGATATTTGTTTACTAGATTTTCTGAAACAGATTTTACATCCGGATTTAAGATTAATTGTTGAATAATTGACTCACGAGTTACATCCATTGACATAGCTTTTGCTAAATCTAGGCATGTATCCAATGATAACTTAGCATATTGTTCTTCTTTAGTCATTTTCTTAGTTGTAGCCTTTTTAGTTGTAGTTTTCTTAGTAGTTGTCTTTTTAGTAGAAGCTTTCTTTGTTGTAGCTGGTTTAGCAGCTGCTTTTTTAGCTGGAGCCTTCTTTTCTGCAGCTACTTTTTTAGCAGGTGCTTTCTTTTCCTCTGCAGGTTTAACTTTTTCTTTTTTAGCTGAAGCCTTTTTTTCTGCAGCTACTTTTTTAACAGCTACTTTCTTTTTCTCTGCAGGTTTAGCTTCTTCTTTTTTAGCTGGAGCCTTTTTTTCTGCAGTTGCTTTTTCAGCAGGTGCTTTCTTTTCTTCTGCAGGTTTAGTTTCCACTTTTTTTTCTTCAACAGGATTTACTGCTTTAACTTCTTCTTTTTTATCAACTACTTTTTTATTTGTAACTTTTTTTGTTGGCATACGGAACCTCCCTTAAACATGCTTTCTATAACGCTATTATATCACTGAATAGAAATAATCCAAAATTTGTATAGACAAAATAGCGTATTTGATGCATGTATTTTGTTTAATTTGGTGTATACTACAGAATGTAGCATATTATATGAGGAGGAATCAACATGCAAACACCACCTGAATTTAGGTCCAAAAAATATGTCCCTGTTCGAAATAAAATTATAACCACTGTAGGTATAATCCTATTATCGGGTGTCGTTGGATTTGGTGCTGGCTATGCCGGAAGCCATCTATCTAATAATGCTAATGTCACTATTCAGCAACAAACTAATAAATCCAATTTTGGAACCGTTCAAGTATCGGATGTTTCTGACATCGTAGAAAAATGTAAAGATAGTGTTGTCGAAATCACAACTGAATCTGCTTCAAGTGGAAATTCCATTTTTGGACAATACGTTTCACAAGGTGCCGGCAGTGGAGTCATCATCAGTAAAGATGGATATATTGTTACGAATAACCATGTAGTAAGTGGAGCAACAAGTTTAAAAGTGACAACTACAGATGGCACAGAATATGACGCGAGTGTTGTTGGTAAAGATTCACAGACAGATTTAGCCGTTATTAAAGTGGATGCGAACAACTTGCAGGCTGCAACACTTGGTGATAGTGATATTTTACAAGTTGGAGATCCTGCCATTGCCATCGGAAATCCATTAGGAGAACTTGGTGGTACAGTTACAACGGGAATTATTTCTGCAACAGATAGACAAATCACAATTGACGATGAAACTATGACACTTCTACAAACAGATGCTGCCATCAATCCAGGAAATTCTGGTGGAGGATTGTTCAATGCTGACGGTAATCTAATTGGAATTGTTAACGCAAAGGAAAGTTCAACTGGAATTGAAGGATTAGGCTTTGCGATTCCAATCACACCTGCTCAAGACATTATCACAGAGCTTATGCAAAATGGAAGTGTCACTTCAAGACCTGCATTAAATGTTAGTTTATATGACTATACTTCAAACAATCAAGGTCAATATTCAAAATACGAAGATGGCTGCTACATCGTACAAATTGTTAAAAATGGAGCAGCTGATAAAGCAGGACTAAAACAAAATGATCGTATTCTTAGTTTTGATAGTGAACAAATCCAATCAACAAGTGATGTAAAAAATGTTCTAAAAAAGCATAAAATTGGAGATACCATTAAAATGGTCGTTGAAAGAGATTCTAAGAAGATTACAGTAGAAATTACTCTACAAGCCCAAACCCAAACTAATTAAGCCAGTTATACACTGGCTTTTTAGTTGAAACTAACCTATAATAGTTGTGTACATATAAGAAGGAGAATGAAGTTTATGTCTGAAAAAATCAAAAAAAGAAAAATCATGCTTGTTGGTACAGGGTTTGTCGGCATGAGTTTTGCCTATTCAATGCTTTCAGAAAAAGGAATCGATGAACTTGTTTTAGTCGATGTCAATGAAGACAAGGCAAAAGGTGAACAAATGGACCTTAATGATGGGCTAGTATATGCAGATACGAAAATGAAAATCTCTGCTGGAACATATGCAGATGCAGCTGATACTAACATTGTTGTCTTAACAGCTGGTGCTGCTCAAAAGCCAGGTCAAACTCGTTTGGATTTAGTTAAAATCAACGCAAACATCACAAAAGGTGTATGTAAAGCCTTAAAAGAAAATAATTTCAACGGTATCTTAGTTGTTGCCAACAACCCAGTAGACATCATGACATATGTTGCATGGAAAGAAAGTGGATTACCTAAAAACCACGTTATTGGATCAGGTACTGTATTAGATACAGCTCGTCTACGTCACGCATTAAGCGAAAGATTAGGATTTGCAGACAGTAATATCCATGCATATATTATGGGTGAACATGGAGATTCTAGTTTCGTTCCTTGGATCCATTCATATATTGGATGTAAAAACTTACTTGAATACTTAGATGAAAATAACATTTCTTTAAGTGAACTACAAGAAATCTATATTGACGTTCGTGATAAAGCTTATAAAATCATCGAATTAAAACGCGCCACTTACTATGGAATTGGTTTGGCATTAAAACGTATCGTATCTTGCATCTTAAATAATGAACGTGCTATCTTACCAGTTAGTGCATATCAAAATGGTGAATATGGTAAAGAAGGCTACTTTATTGGAACACCAAGCGTTGTTGGTTCAAATGGTGTAGAACAAGTGATTCGTTTACACTTAAATGAAAATGATCAACAAAGATTTGATCATTCATTCGATACATTAAAAAATACAATTGAAGAAAATCTTCAAGACATTCTTTAAATAAATTGCCTGACTAAATTTTAGCCAGGCTTTTAATTTCTTCATCTATATTATCTAGTAATAAAACTTTATCAAATAAAGTCAAACATGGCTTATCGGAATCCGAATAATGAATCATATCATCATGATAATGTCCACTAAACCACATTTTATAATCTGTTTTCTTCTCAACTGTTTCTAAACAATCGTGTAAATCATAATAATCATCTCCATATAAAGCCATATCCGTTTCATATTTATGAGTCAATGGATGCGATGAATATGTATCGTGCGATAAAATATAATCAACTTCCCAATTATTTTTTTCTAATGTTGCAAAAGCATGTTTCGCTTCTTCAATCGTACAAATTTCATCTTTCCACCAATTTTTATGTTCTGTACGATAATTAACATCGTGGGAAAATCCTCCACCCATAGTAAAGAATTTATAACCATCAATATTGAAAACCTCACCGCGCATTAAATGAAATACTTTCGAGCGAATACGATGTACTTTACCACCTTTATACTCTTCTACAGGATACGTATTAAGAACATCAAAATTTTCATGATTCCCATCAATAAATAAAGTGTTCCAAGGAAGTGAATCTAACCATTTTAACCAGAAGTTATCCCCTGTACTTCCATCCCAAACGCAACCAAAATCTCCGCATATAATAACATAATCATTTTCTGTTAAAGAATTGCCAACTGTAAATTCTCTAGGATTGATTTTATGAATATCTTGTTCTCTATGAATGTCTCCAGTTATATAAATCATCTATTCCCCTCCAACAACATTTTTATATTATAGCACAAACGTTCACATGTTAACAAACAAATGGCAATTGTAATTAATGTAAATTGTGAAAATGTTAATTTTCATTTTGTTACATTTTTTATTGACATACTTTTCAAGATGGTATATTATACAAACACAAATATTCAAAGCAATGAGCAAGACACGACTTTAAGCAAGCCCGGTTTAAGAGAGTATCAAATTTGGTGAAATGATAACAACGGTCCTTAGAGCTATCACTTGTGAGCTAATCATTTGAAATTATAAGTAAGATGATTCGTCCTTCGCGTTAAGAAGTTCTAAGTGGCAATAATGTAGTTGCAAACTAAGTGGTACCGCGGAATAGTGTTAGATTTCGTCTTAGATAGACGAAGTCTTTTTTTATTATTTGAATATTTGAATAGAAAGTTTTAAGGGAGGAAAATTATTTATGAATGGTCTATTATTATTAGCTATCGCTGCTGCATTATTACTTACAGCTTACTTAGTTTATGGACGTTATTTAGTTAAAACATGGGGAATTGATCCAAAAGCTAAGACACCTGCTTATGAAAAAGAAGATGGAGTTGATTATGTTCCAAGTAATAAATGGGAAGTATTTGGACACCAATTCTCTTCAATTGCCGGAGCCGGTCCAGTAACTGGTCCAGTACTTGCGATGGTATTTGGATGGTTACCTGCATTTTTATGGGTAATGGTCGGAGGAATCTTCTTTGGAGCCGTACAAGACTTTGGTGCTCTATACGCATCTGTTAAATCTCATGGTAAATCAATGGGACAAATCATTGAAACATACATTGGTAAAACAGGACGTAAATTATTCTTCTTGTTCTGCTGGTTATTTACTTTATTAGTTATTGCTGCTTTTGCTGACATGGTTGCAGGATCATTAAACGGATACAATGCTACAGGTGCACAATCTTTACCTAGTGGAGCTGCTAGTTCAATCACAATTCTATATGTGTTTGTTGCGATCGCATTTGGTTTCTTCTTAAAGAAAACGGGGCTTTCTGGATGGAAACAAGTTGTTTTAGGCATTGCACTAATCGTCGCTATGTTAGCATTAGGAATCGCATTCCCAGTTTACTTCACTAAACAAACTTGGGTATATCTAGTATTCGTTTATATCTTCTTTGCGAGTGTCACACCAATCTGGGTGTTAAAACAACCACGCGATTATTTAACTACATTCTTATTCATCGGAATGATCGTTGCTGGAGTTGTTGGTGTATTTGTATCAAATCCTACAATCACATCACCTGCATTCACAGGATTTAAATCTGCAACAGGAAGCTATATCTTCCCAACATTATTCGTTACAGTTGCTTGTGGTGCTGTTAGTGGATTCCACTCACTTGTATCTAGTGAAACAAGTTCTAAACAAATTCGCAACGAAAGTGATATGTTACAAGTTGGATACGGAAGTATGTTACTTGAATCATTACTTGCTGTACTTGTAATCGTTGTTGTTGGATCTTTAACTAGCTTAGCTAGCAAAGGCGTATTAAATGAAACATTATCTTCTATGGCCTTTGCTGATACTGCAACTCCATTTATTAAATTTTCAGTTGGTGTTACTGGATTGATTTCCCAATTTGGATTCCCTCAAGAATGGGGTCTATGCATCATGACAATGTTCGTTTCTGCTTTGGCATTAACTTCATTAGATGCTGTCGCTAGAATCGGACGTTTATCATTCCAAGAATTATTTGAAGTCAATGAAGACGCTGAAACAAACAGTGTTGTCGCTTTCTTAACAAATAAATATGTTGCTACATTGATCACATTAGCCGGTGGTTACCTATTAAGCCTAGGTGGATATTTAAATATCTGGCCATTATTCGGTAGTGCTAACCAATTATTAGCTGCGATGGTATTAGTTTCGTTATCTGTATTCTTAAAAGTTACAGGACGTAAAGGATATATGTTATATGTACCAATGGTTATGATGTTAGTTGTAACGATGACAAGCTTAGGAATGTCAGTATACAACATCTGCTTAAAGTTATTCGTTACTGGCGGATTCGTATTTATGACAGACGGACTACAATTATTCTTTGCTATTCTATTAATGGCATTAGGATTGATGATCTTCATTGGTTCTGGAAAGAAATTAGTTCAACCTGTTGAAAAGGCAATGCTTCAAGAACAAGAACAAAACGCATAAAACAGTCAAGACCGCATCAAGCGGTCTTTTCTTTTACTAAAATCGACAAGGATGACGGAAGCGTTAAAATGGTTGAAAAAAGGACTCGAACAACATGTTGTCCGAGCCTAATCTAAGCTACAAACCGTTTTAGGGTATATATCGTCCCTTAAATTCCTGGAGAGCAAATTCAGCAACCCCCTACAAAATTTATTGTACTAAAAATCCATCAGAACTAAGTCTGATGGATTCATTGCTTGTTACTATTCAACACCAATAATAAATGAATAAACCGGTTGATTTCCTTCATGGATTTCAACTTCTGCATCACTGTTATCTTCGATATAAGCAGCGATTTCTTCAGCCTGTTCTTTTGTAGCTGTATCACCATAAATCAAAGTAACAAGTTCACTATCGTCATCTAACATTTTATCCAACAATTTTTTTGTTGCTTCCATGCAGTCTGGACAAGATACACAAATATCTTTTCCAAAAATGCCCATATATTCATCTTTTTTAATTTCAAGACCATCATATGTTGTATCTTTAATCGCATAAGTCACTTCACCAGATTTAACATTTTCAATAGCTTCATTCATTTCAGCTAAATTATCTTCTAATTCAACATCTGGATTAAACATAACACAAGCACTTAATCCTTGTGGAATTGTTTTACTTGGAAGTACATGAATATCTTGATCTGAGCATACCTGTGCAGCCTGACTAGCAGCTAAAACAATATTTGAGTTGTTTGGTAAAATGAAGATATGATCTGCATTCAACTTTTCAACGGCTGAAACAAAATCTTCTGTACTCGGATTCATTGTTTGTCCACCACCAACAACAATGTCAGCTCTAAGTTCTGTAAACATCTTCTTGATTCCATCACCAGGAGCTACGGTAATAATGGCATATTTTTTGTGTTCTGCCATTTTTTCCTCTTCTTCTTTTTCGATAATATTGTCATGCTGCTCTTGCATGTTTTCAACTTTTAACTTAATAAAACGACCCTGACGACGTCCCATTTTAATCGCTGTGAATGGTTCTAATGTATGAACATGAACTTTTACTAAATCATCATCTTGCACACAAACAATTGAATTACCAATTGTTGCTAATTCATCTTTAAAGCTAATTTCAGAGAAATGACGAACACCATTTTCCGATAACTTCAAAATAAATTCTGTACAGAATCCATATTCTTCTTCTCCACCCTCTACTTTAGCTTGTGCACTTTCACCAGTTGCTTTTACACCTTCAAGTTGAACTGGATGACCTTCCATAGCAGCAAGGAATCCTTCTAAGATCACACAAAGACCTTTTCCACCACTATCAACTACACCTACTTCTGCAAGTACAGGTAATAATTCAGGGGTTCTTTGTAAAGAAGCATTGGCTTCTTCCACCATCTTCTTCATAACATCCATACAATCTGTAACATCTTCAGTTGTAGTGTATGCATATGTATAATCTGCAGCTTCACGAACAACAGTTAAAATTGTTCCTTCTACTGGACGCATAACAGCACGATAAGCCACACGACTTCCATTAACCAATGCATGAGCCAATTGGGATGCATCCATATCATCTAAATCTTCAACTGCTTGATAGATTCCTCTAAAAATCTGAGACGTAATAACACCAGAGTTCCCACGTGCCCCCATTAATAATCCACGAGATAACGTTTTCGCAATATCTTTTACAGAATCTGAATTCGTTTTAAGTGCTTCTTTTACACCATTTGATACGGTTAAATGCATATTTGTACCTGTATCTCCATCTGGCACAGGGAAAACATTCAATGCATCGATTTCCGCTGAATGATTTGATAAGTTATTCATTCCGGATTCAAGCATCTGTTTAAATAAAATACCATTAATTCTTTCCATCTCTTAACCCCTACTTTACCGCACGAACACCTTGGACATAGATGTTTACAGCGTTACATTTTACTTCCAAAGTTTTCTCCAATACGTATTTAACACGTTTTTGTGCTTCATACACAACTTGACTTAATTTAATTCCTTGTAATGCAATAATATAAAGATTCAAAACTAATCCCGTTTCATCTTGTGTCACAACAACACCACGAGCATAGTTTTCTTTTTTCAATAATTCTGCCCAGCCATCTTTCAATGTCTTCTGACTAGCCATACCTACAATACCATAACATTCAGTAATTGCTCCACCAGCTAAATTGGCAATCGCATCTAATGAAATTTCGATATTTCCGTATTCTGTTGATTTATTAATAGGCATAATAAAACCTCCCGTTTTTATTAATTATACTCTACTTAAAATATAAACACAAATCCTAATACGCTTCTACAAAGCTTTGAGATTCCTCATCCCAATAATAATATGTACCATTTCCATCATAATATTCACCTGTATTTGGATCATAATACATTCCAATGTCTTCATGATAATACACGCCTGTGTTATCATCATAAACCCATTCAACCTGATTCCAAGATTCATCTTCTGTTGGCTGTTGTTCTTCTTGAACCTCGGTATTTTCCAAAGTTTTTTCATCTGTTGCTTCAGTCTTTTCGGCCTTTTCCATCTTCTCTTCCTGTTTTTCTTCAACCTTTTGTTTCGAATTCAAATCATCACAATTCACCTTTTCAATTGTTGAATGCGTAGAATCCAAAACCAGACAAACAGACTGTCCTTTTAGTTTTGTCAAAACACTTTGGTATTTAGATAACATTTTTATACTTTTTAAATTGGTATAAACAATATTCCCATCTTGCATTGTGATTTTAAACATATTTTTATCATAACTTGTTTTATAAGGTACGATTTCTGCAAACTTTTCAATTAATTCTCGAGTTAACACTTTTCGATGTTTTTGAAATTGTTCACACAACTGCTTTCTTTGTTTTGCATTAAAATTTGACAACAAAGGAAAATGTACAATTATATTTAAATACTGTTCATCTATTTCAATCGAAGAGCCATCTTGGCAAAGGGCATAATTTTTATTATCCTTCACATAATAGCCAACCATCAATTTTTCCTGCACATTAAAAGTAAGCTTTCGATTTTTCTTTGAAACATCACAAGACTGTACAAAAGGCATCTTTTCTACTCTCTTCTCCAATATAATCGAAGGCATTAAATAGATACGTGTCTTCGTACTCACATTTGCCAAATCGTAGACTTCACTATCTGACAAATAATAGTTGTTTTTACATGATAAAACCTTGACATGGGAATCTGTAGAAAAATAATACACAAAAATACTAGCTACCATCATAACAACAAGACTAAAAATAATCGATTGTTTAATAGTTAGCTTAACTTTTTTCTTTACCAATATAACTGCTCAACTTCCGTAACCATGTCAATATTATATTCTTTTTTTGCTCGAGTTTTAATTTCATGAATCAAATCACGAACATCTTGAGCTGTCGCATTCAAATCATCATTCACAATAAAATTACAGTGCTTTTCACTAACCATTGCACCACCAATTTTATGGCCCCTTAATCCCAGCTCTTCAATCAATTTCCAAGCTGGAATTTCTTCTGGATTTCTAAACACACTACCTGCACAAGGCTTATCCAAAGGCTGTGCACTCATTCTTCTTTCACGTCTAGAATCCATCAAATCACGAATATCATTTTGGTTTCCTTTTTCTAATTGGAAACGACCCACTAAAATAGTCCAATCCTTGTGTGATTGGAAGATAGAATGGCGATATGCATAATCCAATTCATCTTTTTTCATCCAACAAATTGTATTATTTTTTAAAACACAGACATCAATTAAATGATTAGCCAAATTATCCTTATAGGCTCCGGCATTCATATAAAGTCCACCACCAATCGAGCCTGGAATTCCACTTGCCCATTCCAAACCTGTTAGTGATCTTTTCATGGCCTCTACTGCCATATTTATAATTGAACATCCCGCTTGCGCTACTAGAACTCCATCTGGTTCAAAGTAGAAATCATTCAAAGTACGATCTAGATTGATGATTGCACCATGAAAATCTGTATCCGAACATAAAACGTTAGATCCACGTCCAAGTACATAATATGGAATGTTTTCCTGTGCAAGTATTTCAAGCACACACATTAGTGCTGTACAATTTTTGGGATATATATAATAGTCTACGCAACCACCAATCTTAAAAGTGGTATGTTTCTTCATAGGCTCATGTTCTAAAACTTCTGCATACGTCATTAAACGATCCTTTATGCTCATATTATTTCCCCTTTTTACATATATTTTTTAATAAATCTATAATATCATATGCCGCATTCGGTTTACCCATCTGCAATGCATGTTCATGTGTTTGTTCATATACCACTGGATTTGCGTATAAAGATACAATTTGACCTTGCAAAGTTTCTGCATTCAAATCCTTTTCTTCAATAATACGACAAGCTTGTTGTCTTAGCAGCATACTCGCATTATAAAATTGATGGTTATTTGCCACATAAGGACTTGGTATCACGATAGAAGGAATCCCTAAAGCCGTTACTTCTGCAAGCGTTGTAGCACCTGCACGACAAACCATTCCATCTACATGTCCATAAATACGCAATGTATCTACATATGGTACAACATGAATATTTTTTTGGCTTTCAAATAAATTCAAATCTTGAGAATTGTCTTTTCCGCAGACATACAAAAATTGTAAATCATCATTGACATCCTTTAAAGCACTCTTCATTAATTCATTTACAGAACTAGAGCCCAAAGAACCCATCACAATAAGAATTGTTTTTTTATCTAAATCTAAACCTAATGATTTAAAATAGTCTTCATCAAATATTGCCTCTTTGGCAATTGTTGCTCTTGGATTTCCCAACATATGAATCTTTTCCTTTGGAAAAACCTCATTACATTTTTCATAACAAGTTATAATCGCATCCACTTTCTTCATAACAAGCTGGTTGGCCTTACCAACAATGGAGTTTTGTTCATGAATTACGGTGTGGATTCCTAAAGAATGAGCCGCCATAATAACTGGCGCACTCACATATCCTCCAAATCCAATCACAACATCTGGATTGAATTCTTTTAAGTATTTTTTTGCCTTACCTTCTGCTTTAAACATCTGACAAACCGCCATACATTTTTTTAATGCATTTCCTACTAATCCAGAAGTATGTAGAGCCTTAAACGCATAGCCATTTTGCGGAATCAAATCCTTTTCCATGCGATCATCATTTCCAATAAATAATATTTCAGTCGAAGAATCAAGTTCTTTCATTTTATCTGCTAAAGCTAAAGCCGGATAAATATGACCCCCTGTTCCTCCTGTCACAAAACAAATTTTCATATTAAAAACCTCACCAAGTATATCATATATCAATCTTTTAAAACAATATCGTCACTTGTCTTTTCCAGTTGTCCAGTTAAAACAAAACGATGACTCGAATCAAATCCATAATCTAAATCACATGTGGATAAAGAAACAAACTTTTGATCTGTATTCACCAAATCATTGAAGTATGTAGACGACTGTTTCATAGAATCTAAAGTCTCTTGTCTATAATCTCCAAATGACGTTGTATAGAATACACTATCGTCTGTAGTTTTCGCAAATGTAAATACATGACAGTTAAAATTCGCACCTGGTGTTAATAAATAAAATACTGGATGCGATTTAAAAAAATCTTCATCACAATACTTCTTTAACAAGGTAAACATGCCTCCACCTTCAACAGAATGGCCATATATAATGGAATTATCATCTTGAAATTGTGCATTCGCATTCGCATCCAAAAAAATCGAACCTCTATTATTATATTCCCCACTCACTGTATGATTCAAATAATATTCATTATCTTTCGATTGCATAACAGGAAAAGAAATATCACAACCTGGAACATAAATCCATCCTACTATATCTTGATTCTCTGCTTGAAGTGCTGCCCAATCAGGTTCTAAAACATTCTTTACTACTTTATTTTCTCTTTTTTTCTTAATTACTTTTTTTTCTAATTGTTTTGTCTGTGTCGCAACTTGTTGTTTCTGTGAATATATATCCCATAAATTATAGGCACTGTACCCAAATACACAAAGGCTAACGACAAAAACGATTCTATATATCCATTTTTTCATACAACTTAATTTTAACACAAAAAAAAAGGATAGAGAAATGAATTCCCTATCCTATAAAGATAATCGCAATTATTTAGTTAATTTACTAGCAGCAGCTTTATCCAATACAACAACTACATCAGCGTGATTTTGTAATGCACTTGCAGCACATGCAGTATCGATTGGTCCTTCGATCATAGCTTTAATAGCATCTGCTTTATTTTCACCATTAGCCACTAATAATACTTTTTTAGATTTCATAATTGTTCCAATTCCCATTGAAATAGCTTGTTTTGGAACCTTGTTAATATCGTTATCAAAGAAACGAGCATTTGCTTCACGAGTGTTTTCTGTTAAATCAACGATGTGAGTTAATGTTTCAAATGGTGTACCAGGTTCATTGAATCCGATATGTCCATTTTGTCCAATTCCTAATACCTGTAAGTCAATTGATACTTCACTTAAAGCATCTTCATAAGCTTTACAATCAGCTTCTGTATTTCCATAAGGAACATGTGTATTATTTAAATCAATATCAATATCTTTAAATAAGTTTTCATACATAAAAGTATAGTAAGATTGAGGATCTTTACGATCGATTCCTACATATTCATCTAAATTATAAGATTTAATATCTTTATAGCTATATCCATCTTTGTGGTATTGGATCATTTCCTTATATAATCCAACTGGACTAGATCCTGTTGCCAAACCTAAGACAGCATCTTTCTTAGCATCCAATAATTCTTTGATGACTTCAAATGCCTTTGCTGACATTTCATCATAGTTTTCACATACAATAACCTTCATTGTTATCTCCTCCATATTTCTTCTAATATTATAGCATAGCGCTTTCAAAATAAAATGTACATTTTAGTAATGCTTTTGTCATTTTTAACAAATTAGTAATATTTGCACTTTTTAATTAACTTTATGTTAAAAAGAAGAAAAAATGTTAAAGATACTGTATAATAAAAACAGTTAAGGAGGACATACAATGCCTAAACAAAACCCATTATTAAACATTGTTAAAAAACAAAAAGAAGGTAAAGCCGTAGCTATCTATTCATGCTGTTCAAGTAATGCATTCGTTATTGAAGCTGCGATGGAAACCGCAAAAAAACAAGATTCATGTGTTTTAATTGAATCAACTGCTAACCAGGTAGATCAAAATGGTGGTTACTCAGGAATGACACCAAAAGATTTCTTCAACTTCTGTCATGAAAAAGCAAAAGAAGCTGGATTATCAAGTGATCGTATTTTCTTAGGTGGGGACCACTTAGGACCATTAACAGTCGCAAACAAACCGGAAGCAGAAGCTATGGAATACGCAAAAACATTAGTACACGACTATGTTCGTGCTGGTTTCACTAAAATTCATATTGATACAAGTATGAAAGTTGCTGATGATGATCCAAATACTCGTTTAAGTGATGAAACAATTGCTCGTCGTGGAGCTATTTTAGCTAAAGTTTGCGAAGAAGCTTACCAAGAATTACTTCAAGAAAATCCAGAAGCGATTCACCCAGTATATATCGTCGGTAGTGAAGTTCCAATCCCTGGTGGAGCACAAGAAGAAAATGCTGGTATGCAAGTTACAAAACCTGAAGACTTCAAAAGTACTGTAGCTACATTTGAAAAAGCATTTGATGATATGGGAATCGCAGATGCTTGGAACCACGTTATTGCTGCTGTTGTTCAGCCAGGTGTTGAAGAAAAAGATGCCGGATGCGAAGAATACGATCGTGAACGTGCTAAAGATTTAATGGCAAGCATTAAAGATTTTGACAAATTAGTATTTGAAGGACACTCAACTGATTATCAAACTAAATACAAATTACGTGAATTAGTAGAAGATGGTGTTGGCATCTTAAAAGTTGGTCCTGGACTTACTTATGCCGCTCGTGAAGGAATCTTCTCATTATGCATGATTGAAGAAGAATTGGCTGCTGTTTATGGATTTGAAACGAGTCATTTCCGTGAAGAATTAGACAAAGCCATGTTAGCAAACCCTGGTAAATGGGCTCCATATTATCATGGAACAGAAAATGAAATTGCATTCAAACGTAAATATTCATTCTCTGACCGTTGCCGTTACTATTTACCTCAAGAAAATGTTAAGAATGCTTTAGCTAAATTATTGGCAAACTTAAAAGAACACCCAGTACCATTACCATTGCTAAGTCAGTATATGCCTTTCCAATATACATTGGTACGTGAAGGTAAATTGAACAACACACCTGAAGATTTAATTAAAGCTCGTGTTATGTATACAATTGAAGAATATACTTATGCTAGTCACCAGGAAGAATTAGTTCGCTAAAACAAATATTGCGCATCTTATAGATGCGCATTTTTTTTTGCAAAAAAAAGGTTCAACCGAACCTTTTACTTACTCTTTCTTGAAATCAATTCTTTAGCATGATATAACGCAAAGATAAATGTTAATGCACTAATTACATAATTAAGAGTTAACATCCAACCTGTATAGTTTTCGTTATATGCATTAATAATAATCAATACAGCTAACGCTAATAATAGAACCATTTTCAAAATAATTTTATTCGTATCTAAAGTTTTAATAGAAGCTTCACTCTTCATTTTTTCATTACACTTAAAGTTTTCAACGCGAGCTAAGCTTTTCAAGAATCGTCTAAATCTAAATTCTAAAAATCCATATACTCCAACACCAGCTAAAACACATAACCAGATAGGCATATCAAACATCAACATCAAAATGAATCCGATAGCTCCCATCACAAAGCGCATACTGAATTGTTTATATCGATCTTCATTATTTGCTAAAATATATCCATTTTTAGAAAACACATCATAATATACCGCTCTTCCACGTTCATCTTTATAAACATGCCAACCAGATACATTACCCTTTAAATCAGTTTCCTGTTTTTTTCTTGTCTTTCTTCCTTCTGCCATAACTATCTCCTTACCACTCAACTACTTCTTCTAGTTCTTCTTTTTTTAGATTTTGTCGTTTCTCTTCTTCTTTAAAATCAACATAATCTGTATATGGTGTCAGACAACCATTATCCTGCGGTTGATCATGACCATCCATATGTACCATTATTTTGTCAAGAATATCGGTTTGTGTCAACTTTTCTCCAACTTTTGAAGCTTTCAAAAAACTTGGAGCACGACCAATCTCCATAAACATCGTTTCTAATTCAGCATAATCTGCTACATGAATACCTTCTGTAAAATATTCTAATTCCTGTAGCATCATTTTGCAGAAAGTTTTCACATCACGCATATCAACATTGCCTCTAAAAATAATGAAAACCTTATGATCATTTGTCACTTTTAATGGTTGAGACATTGTAAATTTATTCTGGATTGCCTTATAAACTTCTTCCCTTGTCTTTTCCATATACTCTAAGTAATAAGGTTTATCCTCTAATTCCTTATTATTATATATATTGAAATAAATTGTATTGTATACTCCACAATGTCTAAAAATTGTTCCTTTAATACTTGTTGCATAAAGAACTGGATATTTTTTATCAGCCATAATTTGTACCTCCTTAATTTCATTTTTAAATCATCAAAAAATTTTTTAATGAGCTAAAAATAAAATTAAAGGTTGTAAGGATATAATCCGTTACAACCTTATATTTGAGAGAAAATATTCTAACTTCGTTAGATTAGCCTACGCAACTACTGACCATGGAACTGGTACTAGAGGTGTATATGAACCTGCCCAGATTCCGAATGCAGCTCCAACAATACCGATTACTAAGAATAATGCGATACATTTTACTGGAGTCCAGTTTTTCTTCTTAATCAATACATAGCACATCATAGTGAATGCGAATGCGATTAAGCAAGGTAAAATCATATTTAAGTAGTTTTGGATTACAATTGGATCACCTTCACCATTAGCGATTGAGATACCTAATTTAGTTCCTCCACCATAGTTAGAAATTAAAGCACCAACAACGAATACACCTAATACACTTGCAGCGTGAGTGAATGCTTTAGCGTTAGCAGTCATCATCTTAACAGCAGTTAAACCTAAGTTGTATGACCAGTACATTAAAGCATAACGTAAAACCATTTCAACACCGAATGCGATAACGAAGTATAAGATTGGTCCCATGATACTTCCATCAATAGCCATGTTTGCAGTTAAACCAGCAGTGATAGGAATTAATGTATACCAGAACAATGCGTCACCAATACCACCTAATGGAGCAGCAGTTGAGATACGTACAGAACGAATTGTCTGAATATCCGTTTTTTGTTGTTCCATTGATAATACGATACCCATAACGAATGTTACGAAGAATGGGTGAGTATTAAGGAAATCCATGTTGTGAGTCATAGATGCAGCTAAGTCATCTTTATTTGTGTGGATTTTTTCCAAACCAGGTAACATAGCCCATAACCAACCAGCAGATTGCATACGTTCGTAGTTGAACGCAGCCTGTAATTGGCAAGAACGCCATACCATTTTATTTAAAGTTTGTTTATCTAATCTTGCAGCAGGAGTAGTATCCTTGTAAGAAGTCATTGCATTAGATTCCATCACTTACACCTCCCTGCGCAGCTTTTGTTTCAATAGAAGTAATCTTGAAGTCTAATAATGCGATTGCAACACCGATGAATGCAACTAAGATCAAGCAAGCAGAAGCAGTAGCTTCAACGTTACCAAATAGCAATGCAGTTGCAAAACCACCTAGTAACCATCCCCACAAGTCGTTAGAAAGCATAATCTTTAACAATACAGCGAAACCTACGAAACGCATCATTCCACCGGCAGCACTTAAACCGCCCATGAACCAGCTTGCTTCTTCACTTAAGCTTTGTAAAGCACCAGAAGCAGCAGTTCCACCAACATATGCTAAAATAGCGATTACAGCAAATAAAGTACCTAAGATAGCCATAGAAGTATTACATACAGCTGTAATTCCTTTAGGGTTAGCTTCATTAGCAGCTTTATCAGCTTTAGCCATTAAACCAGACATGATTGTAAATGTTAATGTTACAACGTATTGTCCGAATGTAGCGAAAATCATACAAGCTCCTAAAGCAGCATTAATGTCCATTTTTGCTTTAACAGCGAAAATCATAGCAACAACTGATCCTAATACAGCGTTAGGAGGCTGTGCTCCACCAACTGGCATGTTACCAACCATCATTAACTCATATGTACCACCAACAACTAAGCCAGTGTTTACATCACCTAGGATTGCACCAATAATTGGACAAGCAATGATAGGACGATAAACGATTTCAGTTAATGAGAATTGGTCGATGGCAAAAAAGAATGTTACAATTGCCAATAACACAATTTCTACAATATTCATTTTTCATTTTCTCCTTTTTTTGGATTAACTCCAAAGTTTATTAATATCTTCAGGTGCGATGTCAGGTACACGTTGAATTTCTAATTCAACACCTAATTCTTGCAATTTCTTGAATGCAGCAACATCATCGTCATTTACAGCTACAGTAGTAGCAACTTGACGTTTACCTTCAGACATGTGCATGTTTCCAATATTACATTTTTTAATTGGAACACCACCCTCAACTAGACGTAATACATCTTGAGGTGTTTCACAAATGATGAAGATTTTTTGAGCAGGACTTGCTTTTCCAATAATGTCGATTGTCTTCTGAATTGAGAAGTAACGAGTCTGAGCATAAGCTGGAGCAGCCATGTTCATCAAACCTTGACGGAATTCATCTTTTGCGACAGCGTCATTTGCAACTAATAATAAGTTAGCTCCTAGAACTCCACTCCATTGAGTTGCAACTTGACCGTGAATCAAACGATTGTCGATTCTTGTTAATAAGATATTTGGCATATTCTCTCTCCTTCCTGATAGCGCTTTCTTCTTTAAAGAATAACTATCTTGACTATATTATACATTTTCTATGCATAAATGCTTTACACATTTTAAGCAATTTTTTGCACTTTTTAGTATTTTTTTAATATTTATCACTAACAATTATAAAAATTGGCAAAAAAAATACATAATTATCACAAAATCAATTTAAAAACCCCATTTTGAAAACATTTTCACAAAGTAAAAGAACATGCTAATTAGCATGTCCCTTCTTTAAACTCTTTTTTTGCTTTTTCTAACTTTTCAGGTTCAGTAATCAAATCTAAACCAATTAACGCAATAGCTGTAGCTGCTGTTACTAATCCAGCTTTTCCATCTTCACTAATTGTTGCAGCCGCCATTTCTTTAGAATGACCAGCAACTGAGCAATCTGCGATTTTGATAGTTCCCTGAATTGTTGGACAAACATAACTTACACTTCCAACATCTGTAGAACCACATGGAATTTCATCAACCGGATTAATTTGCTCAACTCCTAGCTCTTTATATTTTTCTGTCAACATATCAGCTAGTGTATAGTTGATTTTTGTATCTTCATAAGGACATTCATACATACTTGTTTTGTAAGTTGTTTGGCTTGCAATACAAGAACCCTTCACACAATCCTCTGCACGAGTTGCAATCTCTTTACAATATGCCATCGTAGTTGCTCTAAAATAATACTCCATACTTGCATAAGCAGGAATTACATTGGCAGCTAAACCTCCGTCGCGAATAATTCCATGAATATATGATCCTGGAGTCACAAATTGACGTAACATTGAAATCTGTGTATATGTACTAATCGCTGCATCTAATGCACTGTGCCCCTCTTGAGGACGACATCCATGCGCATTCTTACCAAAGAATTCATACTTAATTGGTAAAATAGCTAATGATCTAGATCCGACACCATTTTCTGTACTTGGATGAACCATTAAAGCTGCATCTACATCATCAAATACCCCAGCTTCACTCATCTTAACTTTTCCACCAAAGTTTTCTTCACCAGGCGTACCCACAACACGTACTGTTCCACCAATTTCATCAACAACACTCTTTAATGCTTCACCAGCCGCAATACCAATACCAGCAATCAAGTTATGTCCACATCCGTGTCCAACTTCAGGAAGTGCATCATATTCACACATATAAGCAATTGTTGGCCCTTCTTTACCCGATTTATACTCAGCCACAAAATCTGTATCGATCACAACACTCGATTTCACATCGAATCCAGCATCTTCTAAATATTTCACCAATACCTTCTGTGTTTCATACTCCTCAAAACCTGTTTCCGGATTATTGTATAGTGTTTTTACAATATCCATATATGCATCTAAATGCTCTTGAATAGATGCCTCAATTCTAGTTTTATAATCCATTCTAAATACCTCCGTATATGAAAATATCATACCTCATTTTCAGATATTTGAAAAGTTTTTACAAAAAAAGCCAGGCAAAGCCTCTGGTTCAAAAAAAGCCAGGCAAAGCCTAGCTTAAATATTAGATACCATCTGAAAAATCGTCGTTTTGCTCAATGTGTTGGAATACATAACGCATAACTTGATCTTTTCCAACGCTGCAAGCTGATTCAGCTAAAGCATGAACATCTTCAGAGAAAGTACGAGTTAAGTTGATTTCAACTAACATACCTAAGTTTGTACCTGCAACAACTTCTACGTTTCCTCTTGGGAATCCAATTTCAACAGCCGTTTTGAATGGAGAACCACCAGCTAAATCACTTAATACAATGATTCCTTCGCAGTCTTTTAATGAATCCATAGCATCTGTTAATTTTTTTGCTAAATCATCCGTTGAATCTGTGGATTCAAAATCTACAGCAACATATTCTTTTGCATCTCCAGCAATCAAGTTTAAGCTTGTAGTTAAACCTGTCGCAAAGTGGCCATGACCAGTAACAATTAATCCTATCATCTTCTTTTTTCTCCTCTAATTTTCTCCTCTAAATTCTTACTTTGCAGTATATGGGTAAATAGTAACACCCTTAACAACACGGTTTACTTCACCTGTTGGACATGGATTGTCTGGTGTAATCTTGTAGCTCAATGATTTAAATAACGCAATAACCTGAGCAACTAAAATATAGTCAAATCCTAAGAAAATATTATCTTTTGGCGCATCTAAATCAAAGTTAATGAATGTATCTACTAATCCTTCGATTTCAGCATCTGCATGACTAGAAACTGCAACTAAACGGTTCTTTTTGCGTTGTCCACTCATTTCTTTAATAATGTCATATTCATATTGTCTTTGATATTCATCATCTGATAAATAAACAACTGTTAAACATTCATCGTTGATAACTGATTTAGGTCCGTGACGGAATCCCATTGGACTATCAAATGTAGTTGTAACTGTACCAGCAGTTAATTCACAAATTTTTAATTGACTTTCTTGAGCAATACCCTTCAATGTATTTGCACCTAAGTATACAATACGGTTAAATTCCGCAAAGTCAGCAACTAAATTTTCACATACTTTGTATCCTTCATCAACAAATTTTTGTCCTTGAGCGATAACACTCTCCATTTCTTTTGCAACTTCATCAATATCATCTAAACGGAAACATAATAATGCAGCCAACATCATGTTAGAGAAACTTGAAGTCATTGCGAAAGACTGATCATGAGTTTCTGGTGTTAAGTTAATATCATAAGCATTGTCACGAGTAGCAGCCGCTTTTGCTAAAGCCCCATCTTTGTTACATGTAATGAATAAATGATACACATTTTCCTTACATACTTCATCAGCAACTTGTACTGAGCCAACACTTTCAGGAGAGTTTCCTGAACGACCAAAGTTCACTAATAAAGTCTTTTTGTTTCTTGATAAATAGTTTTCTGGAGTTTCTACTAAATCAGTAGAAGCATATGATTTTGCATGGTAACCAGTATAACGGTTAACATATGAATATAATGCATTACCTACATATTCACTTGTTCCAGCACCTGTAAACACGATATCACAATCTGGATCACTTAATACAGGTTCCATGAATTTCTTTAAAGCTTCCTTTTCATTTTTAATTTGAGCAATTGTTTTTGCCCAAGTGGCAGGTTGTTGGTAGATTTCCTGTGCAGTAAAAATACCACTTAATTCTTCCCAAGTTGATTTTTCTTTTCCGAACATTTTTCTTTCTCCTTCTGAACTAATTTCATTATAACTGTTTTTAACCAAAATAAAAGATTTTAGGCGAAAGTAAACTAAAAAGTGCAAATTTGTTCTTTAAAAATACAAATTCTTATTAAAAAAGAAGGATTTCTCCTTCTTAAAGTACCTCGATCCAGTATGAACAAGACCACACTTCATTTGGTTTTAAAACCATAGTTCCTTCTCTATGATAGAAATCTGGTGTTTCTTTTTCGAAATCCCCATGGGAATACCAAGGTTCAATGCATAAGAAATCCGATGCACTATCATGAGTCCATAAAGCCAAATATGGATATCCCTCAATCGATACGCGAACCACTTCTTCATCTCCATGTTTTAAAGTTACATAATTTGATTTTAAATCCTTATAAATAATCGTCGCATACTTCTTTACATCTTCTCTAGATAATTTCCATTCTTTAAATGCAACATCCTGATACTCTACATTCTTTTTGTAGCTAGGATCAAACAACAATTGTTTCGTATTTTCTTCTTTTTCAAATACCAAAGTATACGTAGAAAACTCATCATCCAATTTAAAGGCAGGATGCAAACCAAACCCAAAAGGCATGTCCTTAGAGTCATTATTTTTTACATGATACTGAATTAAAACTTTATTTCCATCCAATTTATATCCAATCTCAAAATGGAAATTAAAAGGATATTGAGCTAACGTATCCTCATTCGCATCTAAGCTAAATACAAGTTCATCTTCTTGACTTTCACCCTTTAAAGTCGCATAACGAATCAATCCATGATTTTTCATCGCATATTTTTTACCATCAATCTCATAATCCTTTGTATATGTATTTCCTACCATTGGAAATAAAGAAGGATTTCTACCAGACCACCCCTGATCTCCTTGATATAAAGTTTCATGATCTGTACTCTTCTTTACTAAGTGCAGCATTTCGCCACCCTTTCCAGCACACTCTAATTTCAATACATCATTCTCTAAAATATAAGCCATCTTATTCTCCTCCTATTCAGCTTTTATTTTCCCATTAAGAAATTGTAGATACCATCCTCATCCACTCTTCCAATTACAACATCACTAACTTCTTTTAATGCATCACATGCATTGCCCATCGCAACACCCACGTCGGCAAGCTTCAACATATCAATGTCATTGGTTCCATCCCCAAAACAATACGTTGTTTCAAATGCATGAGCAACCATGATTTTTTTCACAGCCGTTGCCTTATCTACTTGATTCGCACGCAATTCAAAACAATCCGGATATTCAACATACCCTAAATCCTTGATCAAAGGTCTTAACGCCTCTTTTGTTTCTCCTTGGCAAAAAAGTAAAACGTTCAACACTTCATCCTCTTTATAAGGTTTATAAACTGGACTGTTCAGATACAATTCAAAGTATATATTATGCGCAAAACTAGAATATGGCATACCAAAATAATTTCCCCCTCTCGTACTATAACGATATTCCAAGTTTCGTTCCTTACAAAATTGATCTATACTTCTCATTTTTTCTTTTGGAATGCAATTCATTTCAAGAATCTCTTTTTGTTTATCCAAAATCAAAGCGCCACCATCACTGATCATACAATCAAATTGAAATGAACGCATACAAGAAGGAAGATTCTTTAATTCAGATTGACAACGACTCGTTGATAAAGCTACAAAGTGTCCTTGGCTTTGTAGTTCATTTAACATTTTAAAAGTTTTCTCACTCACTTCATGGAACCTGTTATTATAAAGTGTTCCATCCATATCAAAAAAATAACCATTCATATCTTAATAATAGCCTCTTTCTAATCTTTTTAAAAGAATTTTTGATTTTTAATAATAAATTCACATTGAACCTCTATAATTAGAAATGTGACTACAATCTCTTTTCTAGTAGTTTAAAACATATAACACTTCGCACAATGTGGTCACTAATGCCGCAATACACCTCCTTAAATGATTGTTGTGGCAAAAGAAAAACCTGGAAATCCAGGTTTTTCTATTTAATGAATTCTTTAATCTGATCTATACACTTTAGAGTTTCATCATATCCTAATTGAAACCAAGGACCCAATTTTTCTGGATCTGTTGTATAACGAGTGACTCCAAGATCTTTATGAGGACGCAAAACCAATGCCTTACCCTCTTTTTCAAGTTCAGCAATCTTATCCCACTGTTCCTTATAGCGAACATGACGATTTCTTAAATCATCTGTAATTTGTTTATCCTTATAAACCAAGTTTGACAGCCACAATTGCCATTTGGGAGCCGGCTTACGAACATAGCCCTCTTCCTTTGTAGAAATCACTATATGCTTATCGTTTCCAGCGCGAAGACTTTGTTCAATGCTAATCATATCTACAAGACCAGCGTCCATCCACATTTCCCCATTAAACTTATAAGGTTTAGCTAGAAGCAACAAAGCACAACTTGCCTTGATCAACGTTTCATCTTTATCAATATAACTTTTATTAAAATATTCTACCTTATGTGTTTTTAGATTATACAATCCTACTTCCATTTGCGTTTCACTATTTTGGAAAGCTTCTAAATCCAATGGAACTCTAGACTCAATAAAATCATACGTAGCTTCAATACCAAAGATCGAACCTTCTTTAAAGAATGGTCGCCATCCAACTACACCCTTTTGACAAGGTGCATCAACACCTGTAACCTCTAAACGATCTACCTGTTTTGAAACATAACTCAATAAAATTTCTGTACCCGCACTAATTCCTACACAATAAGGAAGAATAATGTCGTGTTCGAGTAAACATTTTAATACTCCTGCAGAATAAGCAGCCTTAGTACCTCCACCTTCTGCAACAATACCAACTCTACTCACGCACTACACCACTTTCTTTTGCCGCATCTGCAACTGCTTGAGCCACAACATCTGCAACTCTTGGATCTAAAGCGGAAACAATAATATGTTCACTATCCAACATATCTTCTGTAATCATTGAACTGATCGCATAAACAGCCGCTTCTTTCATCGCATCATTGATACAAGTTGCACCTGCTTTTAATGCACCTTTAAAGATACCTGGGAAAGCCAACACATTATTGATTTGGTTTGGATGATCACTACGACCTGTACCCACAATATAGGCACCAGCTTCTTTTGCGTCTTCCGGCTCAATTTCAGGCACTGGATTCGCCATTGGGAATACAATTGCCTTTTCATTCATAGACGCAATCATTTCTTTAGATACGATATGACCTGCACTAACACCAATAAATACATCTGCACCAACTAACGCATCCTTTAAAGAACCTGTTTTTCCTTCTTTATTTAACTTATCAATCAATCCTCTTTGACCACTTGTTAAATCCATATCAGCTGTTAAGATACCTTGCTTATCCACTAAAATAACATTACCCAAACCAATCTTTAAAATCAAAGTCGCAATCGCAACACCAGCACTGCCCGCACCATTGATTACGATTGTTGAATTTTGTTTTTCAGCCAATTTCAAAGCATTTACCAAAGCAGCACAAACTACAATAGCTGTACCATGCTGATCATCATGGAAAACAGGAATATTCATTTTTTCCTGTAATCTTTTTTCAACTTCAAAACAACGAGGAGCCGCAATATCTTCTAAGTTAATTCCACCAAAGCTTGGCTCTAAGCTCGAAATAATCCGAACCAATTCATCTGTATCTTGTGTATTCAAGCATAATGGAACGGCATCCACATTTCCTAGCGCCTTAAACAATACACATTTACCTTCCATTACCGGCATACCTGCTTCAGGACCAATATTTCCTAATCCCAAAACCGCACTACCATCACTAATAACCGCAACAGTATGTGCTCTACCCGTATAGACATAACTGTTCTTTTTATCTTTTTCGATTTCTAAACAAGGTGCCGCAACACCCGGTGTGTAGGCAATCGATAAATCATCTCTATTTTCAATCTTCATTTTTGGAACAGTTTCTAATTTACCATTCCACTTAGCATGTAGCCTTAAAGCTTCTTTAGCGTAATCCATGACAACCTCCTACTCAACGATTTTTAATACGATTTCAACCATCTTTTCCATCTTTTGAATACTTGCGAATTCAAAACGACCATGATGATTAAATGAACCCGTACCTAAGTTTGGACAAATTAATCCTCTTGCCGTCAACATTGCACCATCAGTTCCACCACGAATTGGTGTACTAACTGGTGTTACATCACATTGACGCAATGCATATTTTGCCTTATTCACACTACGCATATCCCCATGCATATATTGACGCATGTTTTCGTATTGATCACGAATCGATACATGAACACGATTTCCGTATTTTTCATTCATCTTATCCGCAATTGCTTCCATCTTCTGTTTTTGTGCAATAAAACTTTGTTTACTGTGATTACGAAGAATGTAAGTTAATTTTGCATCTTCACAAATTCCTTCCATATCCACTAAATGATAGAATCCTTGACGCCCCTGTGTATGTGAAGGTGTTTGTTTTTTTGGAAGACTCGAAGCATATTCCATTGCTAATAAACTCGCATTGACCATACGATCCTTAGCATCTCCAGGATGAATGCTTGTACCATCAAATGTGACAATAGCTTGTGCTGCATTAAATGTCTCATAATCAACCGAATCAATACGATCACCATCAATTGTGAACGCGTAATCCACGGTAAACTTATCTAACTCAAAGTTTTCGACACCACGACCTACTTCTTCATCTGGAGTAAAGGCAACCGCAATAAATCCATGTTCTTTTTCTGATCGAATCAACTGTTCCATAGCCTCTAAAATAATCGCAATTCCTGCTTTATCATCTGCACCAAGTAATGTCGTCCCATCTGTAACAATCAAATCATCTCCAATGCAGTTTGCCAAAGCTGGAAATTCTTCTTTAGACATGGAATACTCTTCATTTAATTGAATTGTATTTCCATCATATTTTGAAATTACACGACACTTTACATTCGCCCCCGTAATTTCAGTTGCCGTATCCATATGTGCAATAAACCCAATACGATCCATCTTCTTATCTGTATTCGCATTTAGGTATGCATACACAATACCTGTATCGGTTAATTCAACAGAATCAAAGCCTAATTTTTCACATTCAGCCTTTAGTTCACGAGCTAAAATCAATTGTTTTTCAGTGCTAGGTGCACTTGTGCTTTCTTCACTTGACTGTGTGTCAAATGATGCATAATGCATTAATCTTTTTTCTACTGCCATATTAAATCCCCCTTTATGCCAGTTCTTGTGCTAAACGAGGCACAATTTGTTTTTTACGAGAAACAAATCCTTGATCCTTGAATTCTTCTACAACATCACGAACAAAATGCGATAACTTACCTACATATAAGAAACGTGAACCACGACCTTCGACATTAGTGATAACCATCAACATCAAGTCATATTCATGTATCGTGTTTTGTTCATCCATGTACTTCAAGAAATCCTCTTTAATTTCATCCACAATACTCAAATCAAACGTAAAAACCTGACTTACCGCAATATGATATCCACTCAACATATATTCTTTAACATCATTGTAAAGAATATTCTTGAATTCTTTTCCACGAATCGTAGCCGTATTTTCGAATAATTCTTTAGCCATCGCATCAAAATCAATATCATATTCACTTGATAAACGCTTTGCCAAATTACAATCAATTGTCGTACATGTTGGTGAATTAAAATTCATTGTATCACTAATCATGCCATACGCAATCAATTTTGCGATGATCTCAGGCATTTTAACACCATATTCTGCATACATCAATCCAACAATCGTACAAGAACTACCTACTATCATATTTCTAAATACAATTGGACGATCTGTTTCAATATCACCAATACGATGGTGATCCACAATCTCTACAATATTCGCCGTTTCAATATCGCTGATACTCTGTTTCTTTTCATTATGATCCACAAGAATAAACTGTTTCTTTTCAGCCTTCAATAAGTTATATCGAGCGACAGACCCCAATATTTTTTTCTGGAACACAACAGGATAAGATGAGTGACGCGTCTTCAACATTTCACGTTCCACATCCTCTACATATTCACTTTTATTAAAGCGAATCACTTTATTAGCCGGAGTCATAATCAATTCAACCGGAATCGAACGATAAATCATTTGAATGATTTTCATAATATTATAAGGCGTACTAATTAAAGTAACTCCCATTTGTTTTGCCATTTCAATAATATAGCTATTTGGAACAAAATTTTCTGCCACGACAATAACAGCACAACCCTTTGCCATACTCTTGATCATACTATCTTCATGATCATTTAAAACCATGATGGCACCTTTTAGATCTCTATCCATCAAGCGTTTGTCCGCAATACGAACAAATCCACTTCTTTCAAGATTTCCCTTTAAAATAAAAGACCCCTTTACACTGGCAACTAAATTTTCTAATGGTGTTTCTTTTAATAATTCACTCGTAATATTTAAATCCTGCATCTGAATCTTAGAAACATCACCTAAAGTAACCATACCCTTATATTCATTTTTATCATCAACAACATACAAAGTCTTTACATGATTTTCTAAGCATAAATCCCATGCACGACGAATCGTTTGCCCTTCTTCAATTGTCACCGCATCATCAATTTCAATTTCTTCCAACGTTGAACGTGCAGTCGTTAATAAAACTGGCATATTTACATGTAATTTATCTAATATAAATTTAGTTTCTGGATTCAAAGTCCCCAAACGAGCAGCTACCGCATTGATTCCAGTCTGTCTTTTTAATTCTGCAAGAGCTAAAGCAGCACAAATTGAATCTGTATCAGGGTTTTTGTGTCCAATTACATAAATTGGTAAACTCATCGAATTCTCCTCTCAATTATCTTAATTTTGTATTTAATATTATAACATGAAAAAAAAGAAGATTCATTATCGAATCTTCTTACTTAACAGCGTCTTTCAAAGCTTTGCTAGCTTTAAATTTTACAGATTTGCTTGCAGCAATTTCAATTTTTTCCTTAGTAGCTGGATTGATACCAGTACGAGCTGCTCTTTCACTAATTGAGAATTTACCAAATCCGAATACATCTACAGTACCATTATCTTTTAAAGTATCCGCTACTGTATCGAATACGAATTGAACATAAGCTGTTGCGTCTTTTTTTGAACAACCGAATTCTTCAGCCAATTTTTCAGCTAAATCTTTTTTATTAATAACATTAGACATTTACATGTTCCTCCTCTAATTATTACCACGCTATTTTATCATTTATATAACTAGAGTGCAACGTCTTTCATTATTGATTCCACCACATATTTTGGTAAGCCTACCACATTGGTATAATCACCTTCAATATGATCCACAAAATCACATTCCTGTATACCATAAGAGCCTGCTTTATCCATACATTTCCCACTATTTACATACGAAATAATATCTTGTTCTGTAAGTTTCTTAAAATAAACATCTGTCGTTTCGACATGTAAAAAAGTTTGTTTTTTATAGATTACACAAACACCCGTTTTTACTTGATGCCTACGATTTGATAATGCGTTCAACGTCTTTATCGCATCCTCTTTTGATTTTGGCTTACCCAATATTTTTTGATTCAAACATACAATCGTATCTGCCGATATAATAATCGAGTCTGAATAGAATTCTCTTACTTCTTTTGCCTTAGATTCAGCAACCTTTTTTAAAGCCTCATCCAAACCTAAACTTAAATCAAACACTTCATCCTTTTTGGCTGGACAAACAATAAAATCGTAGCCCAAGTCTTTTAATATCTCTTTTCTTCGCGGAGATTTAGACGCAAGTACAATCATCTTTCAAAACCTATCGGTGCCTTTTTCACCATATAATAAATAGCCAATCCACTTGCCAGAGCAACAAAACAAATCACTTTGATTACACAAGCAAGTACTAGCTTATAAAAAATTGTTTCTGGAAGCATACAAATCATGAAATCCGTATTGGGGTCTAACAGCCACAATTGATTCGTAAAGAAAATCGTATGAAACCATGTCCAGAAACTTGTAAAATCTGTAAAGATCCAAAACCCAAAGAACACAAGCATTACTATGAATGTAAACATGGCCGTTAAAAAACCTTTACTCAAATACGCAAACATCAATTCTTTTTCATTCCAGTAAAAATATAAAATAATCAACACTAGAATAATAAGCGCTGTTTTAGCAAACCTTAAAGCATTCTGATACAACGCCTTTACATCCACCATATGACTCGTTTCTTTTTCATTAAAAGTTTCTTGAGATACACCATACCACGTGATATGTCCCTTGATATCATCACGCTTGTCATCTAAATAATCCAACAATAAACGAATACTTTGATTCAAATCTTTCTTAGAAACACCAATATCACTAGCCAAATCCATCTCTTCATATTCAGGAATATAAAAATCTGGATTTAATGCTGTACTCTTGATACTAAACACAACACAAACAATGATAAAGCACCAGCCAAATATAAAACTTAAAACACGTCTCATTATTCTACAGCTACCAAATCAGCCTTTTCTACCATTGGCATAGCCTCAATCAAACTGACTAAAGACTGAATACCGATTTCTAAATCACTAATATCTAAAGTAAGTGCTACGTTGGCAATTCCATTAATAGGAATCGTTTGGTTAATAGCTAAAACATTAACTTGTTTTACAGATACTAAAGATAAAACTTTAGAAAGTGTGCCCTTTTCATTTCTTAAAATCATCGAAATAATTGCCTTACGATTCGATTGTTCTGCATTAAATGAAAAAACGGCATCCTTATATTTATAATATGTGCCCCGCGAAATACCAACCATTTTAACAGCTTCACTAATTCTTTTTGCCTTGCCCGACTGTAATAAAATACGTGCCTGCATAACTTGTTCTAAAACATCCGGTAAAATATCGCCGCTCACAACATAATATTTACTCATATTTTATAAACGCCCCCTCTTTGGCTATAGTTAAAAATCTATAATCCAATTCACTAAAACAAGATTCTAAAATCTTGGATAATTCAACCAAATGAGATTCTTCTAACGAAACAACCATAATAGTTGAACCACTTCCTGAAATCCACATTGGAAGTTGTTTTGAATCACAATACTTCTTTATCCTATCATATTCCTTAATAAATTGCCTACGATATGGTTCATGCAACAAATCCCTACAAGAACTTGCAAGTAAAGACTCATCCCCCTGTTGCAAAGCCTGAATAAAGACGAGTGCATGCGATACTTGTGAAACACAATCTTTAAATGCCATACCAGTCGGCAAAACCTTTCTTGACTGAGAAGTTTTTACTTCATAACGAGGTACAATGGCCAAACAGTGATAGTTTGCACATGGAACAAGACTCATTTTCACATCTTCTCTTTCCATAAAACAAGCTGTAGCCTGACCAAAAATAGCTGGTGCTACATTATCAGGATGTCCCTCTATACTTGTGGCAATCTTTAAGATTTCCATCTTGTCCATACCCTTTTTAAACCATGCATCACAAGCTAAGATTCCCGCAACAACACACGTTGAACTTGAACCCAAGCCACGGGCAAAAGGCACATCTGTATCTATCGTTAGTTTAAAAGTCGGATATCCCAAATGTAAATAGTCACAAGTTGTATAAAAGGCTTGCACGACTAAATTGTTTTGTCCTTTAAATTCACCCGGACAACCTTCTACAATCAACGTATCACTTTCTTCAAAAGTAAAGTGAGCCCACCAGTCTACAGCCATACCAAGACAATCAAATCCCACGCAACAATTTGCGCTTGTTGCTGGGACACACACACTAATCATGGAATACCTCTTTTGTACTTTCACATACCACGTCTTTCATAGATGCTACATCGATAACACGATCATGTAAAACATCTAAGTCTTGAAGTTCCTTTAATTGAGTAGGAATTGCATCTTGACAATATTTTGATAAATCTTGCATAGCCATCCATTCATTATCTTCCGTATATCCTAATGCTTTCAAAACATCTTGACTGAATTTATAAGGTGAAGCTGTAGCCAAAGAAACAATAGGACGATCTTTACATTCTTTTGCGACTTTGTACGCAATGGCCGAATGCGGATCTAAAACATAGTTTGTCTTATCATAAACCAATTTGATTTCTTCACTCGTTTCTTTGTCATCTACACTGCCACACGTAAATAAGTTTTGAATGGTTTTAAAAGTTTCATCATCAATCTGATAACGACCCTTTTCATTTAATTCCTGCATCCATTTCGATACTTTTTGTGTATCCTTATTAGATGCATAATATAATAGTCGTTCTAAGTTTGAACTAATCAAAATATCCATACTTGGTGAAATAGTCTGGATAAAATCTCGATTTCGATCATAGATACCTGTCGTTAAAAAATCTGTTAATACACGATTCGCATTGCTGGCAACATAGAACTTTTCTACTGGCAACCCCATCAAATATGCATAATATCCAGCTAAAACATCTCCAAAATTTCCAGTTGGAACACTAAATGAAACTTTATCCCCTAATTTGATAGCACCTTGATGCACTAATTGTTTGTAGCTATCAAAATAGTAAACGATTTGAGGAACCAGACGACCCACATTAATGGAATTAGCACTTGTCAAAAGAATATTTTGTTTCGCACAATACGCATTCAATTCTTCATCTAAGAATAGACGTTTTACTTGGCTTTGCGCATCATCAAAATTGCCTTGAATTCCAAATACATTCACATTCTTTCCTTTTTGCGTAACCATCTGACGATATTGAATGGCACTAACCTTTTTATATGGATAGAAAACATTAATACCAATATTTTCTACATCACAAAACCCAGATAAAGCCGCTTTACCTGTATCTCCACTTGTGGCAGTTAAAATCAATGCTTTTTGGTTCGTAGTTTTTAAGGCACAGGACATTAATTGTGGTAAAAGAGTTAACGCAACATCTTTAAAGGCACATGTAGGACCGTGGAAAAGTTCTAACACATAAACATCATCTACTTTTTTTACAGGTGTAATCTCTTTTTTAGAGAAAGCATTCGCATATGCATTTTCAACACATGTCACCAATTCTTCCTTCGTATAATCTGTAAGAAGATGTGAAAGTATATAAACGGCATTTTCTTTATAAGACTTTGAACATGTTAAGGATAAATCTAAATGAATTTGATCTAAAGTTGGAAGTACGTATAAACCTCCATCTGGACTCATTCCATTTAGTATGGCTTGCTTGCTGGAAACGCTTTGGTGTGCGTCTCTTGTAGAAATATAATCGTTCATGTGAATCCTCCTTGAAAATCTATATTCCATATGATACAATGTTCACACTTTAAAAACAAGTGTTTTCTAAAAAGATACAGGAGGAACTATATGAACGCAGTTATCTTAGGTTATGGAGTTGTCGGAAAAGGAATTGAAATCCTGGCAAAAACATTGGATGATATCAATATAAAATACGTTTATGTACGTAAAGAAAAAGAAAACCTACCTTATTTTTCTAACAATGAAGATATGGTAGTTCAAGATGATATTGATATCGTTTTTGAATGTTTAAACGGATTAGAACCTGCCAACACATTGATTCAAAAAGCTTTGAAAAAAGGAAAACATGTCATCAGCTCAAATAAAGCTGTTGTCGCAACCTATCTCGATACCTATTTAGAGCTTGAAAAAGAATATGGAGGAAGCATTCAGGTAGAAGCTTGTGTTGCAGGTGGTATTCCATTTATCGATGCCTTATTAAAACTAAAAAGACTTGAACCACTACAAGGCTATGAAGGTATCTTTAATGGCACAAGCAACTACATTTTAGATTCTATGCAAAAAAACAACTTGGATTTTGAAGACGTTTTAAAAGAAGCTCAAGATAAAGGATATGCTGAAAAAGATCCATCTAACGATATTGATGGTGTTGACGTATATTATAAAACAAAGATTTCTAACAGCTTAGCTTTCAACACACCCATCGTTGACATTCCATATTATGCAGGAATTCGTACAATCAAAATGTTGGACATGAAATTCATCAAAATGAACAATAAAGTCATACGTCATTTATCCATATCAAGACAAATTGACGATAAAATTATTTCCATTATCGCTCCATGTTGCATGGATGAAAATGATTTTTTAGCCAATGTTCCTAGCAACTACAACGCACAAAAAATCCTATCTCATAGCTTTGATACACTAGGCTATTATGGTCAGGGCGCCGGCCAATTACCTACAGCGCAAGCCATGGTACAGAATGCTTTAGATACACTTGAAAATAAAGAAAGAAAAATTGTTTATTCAACACCAAAAGAATTTGATACGTCTCTATTAAAAGAAACGTGGCTAATTCGCAGTGATGTTTCCCTAGAGAATTACTATCCTATTCAAAAGAAAGAAGCAAACTATTACTGGATTGAAAACCAGGATATGTCAATCATTAAGAAAGTTAAAGAATTAGATAAAAATAGTTTTATCGCATTATGGAGGTAGTCATATGTTAAAAATCACTAAATTTGGTGGTTCTAGTGTCGCAAATGCTGAACAGTTCAAAAAAATCAAAGCCATCATCCAACAAGATCCAACACGCCGATACATTGTTGTATCGGCTCCTGGAAAACGTTTTGCGGCCGACAATAAAATCACAGATCTGCTTTACTTGTTAGATGCCCACAGAAAATACCATGTTGATGCATCGAGCGTCTTTAAACTCATCAAAAACCGTTTCATCGAAATAAAAAATGAATTAGACCTTAAACAACCCATCGAAAAAGAGTTGGATGCCTTTTACACCAATCTTAACCAAATGTCCCAAGCTGTTATCGTCAGTCGCGGTGAATACTTCTGTGCTAAATTAATGGCTGAATATCTAGGTTATGCCTTTGTGGATGCCAAAGATATTATTCGTTTTAAACTAGATAAATCTATTGACTGGGATGCGACCAGCGCAAAACTTCAAGCTAAATATGCTCAATACGACCACTTTGTTTTCCCAGGCTTCTATGGCACAAGTGCAAATGGACACATTCAAGTCTTCCCACGTGGCGGAGGCGATATTACAGGGGCTATTTTAGCAAAATGTCTTCATGCCGACGTATATGAAAACTGGACCGATGTGTCTGGATTTTTAATGGCCGATCCTACAATTGTTAAAAACCCAAAAGGAATTACTCATATCACATATTCAGAACTAAGAGAACTTTCCTATATGGGAGCTAGCGTTTTACATGAAGAAGCTATTTTCCCGGTTAAAGAAGCTAACATTCCAATCCACATTTTAAATACCAATCGCCCTCAAGACGCAGGTACAATCATCCAAGAACATTCAAAAGTAAAAAGTGGATATCCAATTACAGGTATTGCAGGTAAAAAGGATTTTATGTCTATCTATGTTTATAAAAAGCATATGTCAAATGAAGTCGGTTTCATTCGTAAAGCTCTATCCATCCTAGAAAAATACCACATCAGTATTGAACACATTCCTAGTGGAATTGACTCATTCAATATTGTTGTAGAAAAAAAAGAAATTGAAGAGAGTCTTTATGAAATCTTGGCACACTTCAAAGATGAACTAAAACCAGATAAATTAACTGTCCAAGAGGATTTAGCTTTAATTTCTACTGTAGGTAAAAACATGTCCGATAAGCCAGGTACAAGTGGCAAGTTATTTGGTGCCTTAGGTAAAAATAACATCAACATTGTCATGATTGCCCAAGGTAGTGATGAAATCAATATCACAGTGGGAGTCAAGAAAAAAGACTTCACAAAAACAGTCCAAGTTATATATGATACTTTCGTAGGAGGAAATGAAGAATGACAACAATCGCAATTGCCGGTGCTACAGGTGCTGTAGGACAACAAATGTTAGAATGCTTAAAAGAAAGAAACATTCAGGCTGACCTTAAATTATTGGCTAGTGCCAAATCAAAAGGCAAAGAAATCGATGGACACATTGTTGAAGAACTCACAAAAGAAAGTTTTCAAGGTGTTGACTATGTTTTAGGAGCAACTGGAAATGACATCACAAAAATGTGGATGCCATGGGCCAAAGAAGCAGGATGTATCGTTGTTGATAATTCAAGTGCATTCCGTTTAGACAAAGATGTTCCTTTGGTAATTCCTGAAGTGAACAAAGAAGATATTAAAGGCCACCATGGCTTGATTGCCAATCCAAACTGTGCAACGATTATTGCCCTTGTAGCTTTACAAGCTTTACATAAAAAATACCGCATCAAACGAATGATTGTGACAACATTTCAAGCTGTATCAGGTGCTGGTGTTCAAGGAATTGAAGATTTAAAGAATCAAATTGAAGATGAAAATGTTCCATCAAAAGCTTTCCCTTACCAAATCGCATTTAACTTGATTCCTCAAATTGGAGATTTTGATGATTTAGGCATCTCAAAGGAAGAATGGAAGATGCAAAATGAGGCAAGAAAAATGTGGCACGATGATGCTTTAAAAGTTAACTGTACTTGTGTACGTGTCCCTATTTGGCGTTCTCATTCTGAAAGTATCACCATCGAATGTGAAAATGAAGTGGATGTCAATGAGGCGAGAGAATTAGTATCCAAAGCTGAAGGCGTACTATTAAAAGATGATCCAAAAAATCAAATCTATCCAATGCCAAAGGATACGACAAATCAAGACTTAGTTCATGTTGGAAGAATTCGTAAAGACATCACGGATGAAACAAATCATACATTATCTCTATTCTGCTGCGGAGACCAGATTCGTAAAGGTGCTGCTACAAATGCAGTCCAAATTCTAGAAGAATTATTAAAGGCAAACGATTAATTTCGCTTGCCTATTTTTTAGTTAATTTCAATATCTCCACTTGTTGTATTTAAAGTTAAGGTCGCATTATTTGTTCCTAGCACACGAGTTACAGAACCCGTTAATTCTTCTTCCCCAATTTCAATATCTCCACTCGTTGTAGAAGCTGTGACTGAAACATTATTGATATTTTCTACACTTACATCTCCTGATGTGGTATTTAATGTATTATCTCCAGTTAATTGGCCATCAAATTCTATATCTCCACTTGTAGTTACAAAAGTACAATTATTTAAATTTCCATTCTCAATAGAAATATCACCAGACACACTTGTCACTCTAGAATCCTTTAATGCCACGTTTTGAGTTTCAACATCCCCTGCAACAATATTGCCATTCACAATTAAAGAATCATTTATCGTATAAATAATCACTTCATTATCATCGTGACCGACAAAATGTTTATCTGAAATTGTTTCTTTTACAGTTAAAACACCATCATCAACAGAATAATCCAGTTTTTGTTTCTTCGCATCCTGCAAACGATAAGAAATCGCGTTCTCACTTGATTTCTCAATTTTAACATCCATACTTGTCAAATCTAAATTGACAGAAGTAAAATCTTCGATTTGTTCATGGTTCAAAGGTTCTTTCGCAATAGATATTTCTTCAGATACTTCGCCAATGTCCACATTCGTATTCGTAATTAAATGAATCGCAAGAAAGCTACCTCCTGCAATACAAACAAGAATAAGAATAAATACTATAATGAATCCTTTTTTCATCAAACCACCTCTTTCACTACTAGTTTATCACCACTACTTTGTTTTGTACAGTAGTATGCTCAAAAAAAGAAGAATTACTCTTTAATTCTTCCCTTCTCAACATTAGGAATAATGAAATGCTCATACATATACTTCCACAACACTTCACTACCCTCATGTGTTTTTTCGTTTCGCTTTAATATCTTTTCAAGATGCACACCATTTTCAACCCACATTCTTCCATCCGTCGCAGCATTCAACATAACAGGCTGAAAATTATCCATCACTCTGGCAAACTTAGCTTCCGGTGTTCTTCTTTCTTCAAATTCATTCCACAAATGTAATACTTTCTTTGCCTGATCTTCTGGCAATAAATTAAAAATGCGATTAGCTGCTAAATTCTCTCTTTCATTTTGCGTTTTCAAGCCTTGATCATCATATGCATAGGTATCCCCTGCATCAATTTCCACAAGATCATGAATCAACAACATAGAAATTGTTTTTAATACATCAATTTTTTCATTGGCATATTCACTTAATAATAGTGTCATAATAGCCATATGCCAAGCATGTTGAGCATCATCCTCAAAGTCTTTCCCATTGCTTTGAAGTGTCTTTCTTTTGATTTGTTTTTCTTTATCAATTTCCAAAATAAATTGCATCTGTTTTTCAATTCGTTCCATACCATCACCAACACCATTTTAACACACAAAAAGGCCCGGATTCACTCAGGCCTAATCTATTACGTCAACTTCGAAATCATTAGTGAACTTGAGGAAGGAGCAAAATACGATTTCTATTGACGCAAACCTTCTTAAAACTTCCTTTCGAAGCCAATGAAATTATATCATCATTTGCAACTGTTTACAATATAGTTGTAAATATTTTACATTTTCGTGAAAGTATAAACATATATAATATTACACAAGATATCACACTTACCAAAACAACTCCGATTACAGATAACTTTTTGGCTTAACCTTCAATTTGTTGTTGTGACATAAATAATGTCAAAATTGCTTGTATACTTTAAGTATCTAAAAGGCACTTATATGAACACAATCAATTCCTCTAATTTCTTACTTCCTAATATTGCGGACAAACTATGCTCTTATCAAAAAGAACGTGTATCTTTGATGATCAATGATTTTATTGAAATAAACAAGCAGATGGATAGTTATCATTTTGAATACTGTCCTAAATGTGGTGCTTATCATCCAGTTCTTGTAAAGGCAGGTAAGACAAAAGCAGGGAAACAGATGCTTAAGTGCAATGCATGCAATAAAAGATTTGTCTGTGATCATGGTCAGTTGACATTTTATTCACACCAGAGCCAAGCAAAATGGAACGATCTAATCATTCAAACACAGAACGGAAATTCTATCCTTAAAACAGCCGCAAAAATAAATGTAAATGAATTCACTGCTTTTCGCATGCGTCATAAATATCTTCATTTTATTGAAGTTATGGAGTATCCCATACAAGCTTACGAAAGAGATTGAAGTTGATGAAACGTATGTAACACATTGCAGAAAAGGACGAAAAATAGAGGGTCATCCAGGGAAGAAACGAGGAACACCCGCTAGAAAAAGAGGCTTGTCAAAAGAAAAGATATGTATCCTAACAGCGGTGCAGCGATCGGGAAACTGCATTGCTCGTTCTTTTAATGTGGCTAAACCAAGAATTGACGATGTGTTACAGTTTAGTCGCTGTATTGAAGATAAAAGCTATGTATGGACAGATGGATTAGCTAGTTACCAGAAGGTGCTCGAAGAAAAGAGATGCGAGAATAAAATTCTAGTCAGCTATAAAAGTTATGACTCTGTAAATCATCTAAACAATGTTAATTCTTTTCTTTCACAAATTCAGGCACAATATACGTGTTATAAAGGTATATCTAGTAAATACATCAATCGATATAACGCCTTGTTCACCCTGCAACGCGAATATCTTGGAATGGATTCACAAGAAATGTTACGTTTGATCATGAAACGTTTGAGAAAGATCCATGTATATTTTTATATACGCCAAATTCGTAAAGAATGTTTATTTCCGTTCGCTATCGTTTAGAAAGTACCTATATCAACAAATTGAAGGTTAAGCCATACCAAATTATCATTCAGCGATAAAAAATATTCATTCCATTCAAGTGTTGATTTATATAATTGCTTACCTTTGAGCATAAATGACAATATAATAAGCACTAATGCTACACCTTTTGATAATAAAATTTTTACAAGAATAATTGCTGCCAGTAGTAATAATTTCATCATCATTAAAATTCCTCTCCTTGCTGTTTCTTTTCATAATATATGGTTGTTATTAGTTCGATTATCCAACTAATAGATAATAAAAGTCCTAAAACAATCAGAATTGCTACTGTTAAAATATTTTCAGTAAAATAGAATGCAATCATAGACAATATTACGCAGATGAAGATAAGTGCTTGAAGAATGACAAACGCTGAACATAGACTTTTCAATTTGACAATACTGTTTCTTACATTTATTTTTGAGGATATATCTTCTTCTGTGCATTTTTTAGACAACGCTCTGATTAAAGAATTTAACCCAATTGACAATGCAAGAAATGAAATAACGATATTTCTGATTTGCAAAATCATTAAATCAGAGGGCACCATCAAATTTTTTATCAAAGAAAATGCACCTATTACACAAAATATAGTACCTGTAATTAAGCCTTTTTTATTGTAAGCTTTCATTATCCTACACTCCCCTGTATCTTGGTACAAGAGAGTATAAACTATACTCGAACTGTAAAGTCAAGAGTTTTCATTAATCTTAATCATAATTTTTGTAATATAATCAGCTTCATCAGAAATAACAAAATCATTCAAGCCAACTTCATAAGCATAGTCAGTAAGTTGTAGATTATTTCCATGAGCATAATCAAGCATCTGTTGATATAAGGCTGGTAATTTATCCCATTTACCCTTTTGATAACCACAGAGATATTTTCCTTGTGGTTTTATAAAACTATTCGGAACAGATTTTTTGTTTAAGGCAATCGTGTATATTCCCTCGTATTTATCGAAGTTCATCTTATATACATTGTCAAGCGAAATAAAGCTTCCCATTCCCATTCGTATTTGTTCTATTCCCCATATATCTTTCAAACGAGAGAAAATTTGTGTTATATCATCTTCTGAGAAATCATAAGGATAGACTAAAAGCCTTTCTGATTTACATTCTTCAATTCTGATTTCCCGTTCCTGTAAAGTTTCACAAAAAAATATTTGTTCTTTCTTGCTCTGCATTACAGTTTTAATATCTTTCAGCTTTTGAATTTGCTTATCAACTTCTTGTTCTTTTTCGTTCACAATTTTTAAGAAATCAGCAGGTGTAGGATTTTTTCGATATGTTTCGATTTCCTCAATACTCATATTTAATTCTTTCAACATACGGATATATTCAAAATCTATACTTTGTGAAATATCATAATAGCGATAGCCATTATCAGATTTTGTAAGTGGACGGAAAAGCCCGATTTCATCATAATAATGTAATGTGCGTTTGTTTACTTCGTGTAATTTTGCAAATTGTGCAGTTGTCAGCTTTTTAATCTCTTTTCTCATTTTCTTAGAACTCCTTATTTACATTACAGTTACTGTATACTTTATCATATATGATATGAATGATGTAAACAAGGAGAAGAACAATGAAAATTAAATTACGTGAATATCAAAAACAAGATTTTAAAGCTTTAGAAACTATCATTAGGGAAACATGGCATTATGATGATTTTAGCAGTCCCAAAACAGCGGTTAAACTAGCAAGAGTATTTTTAAGCAGTTGTTTAACCAACTATACATTTTCAAGAGTAGCGGTAGTTGATGGAAATGTGGTTGGTATTATATTAGCTAACAATATTTCTAAACATAAATGTCCTCTTTCAAATCGACTGTTACAAATAAAATCAATACTATCCTTATATAGTTCAAAAGAGGGTCGGAATGTTTCAAAAATTTTTGGTAACGTCAATGGAATAGATAAACAATTATTGAATGAAAACAACAAAATTTATCCGGCAGAGCTTGCCTTATTTGCTGTAAGTTCTTCATGTAGAGGAAAAGGAATTGGTAAAATACTCTTTCAGTCAACTCTCGATTACATGAAGCAGGAAAAACTGAAAGAATTTTATTTGTTTACAGATACAAGCTGTAATTATGGTTTTTATGAACATCAAGGAATGAAAAGACGATTAGAAAAGGAACACATATTTAACATCAAAGGACAGCAAGCGGTAATGAAATTCTTTATTTATGACTATCAATGTTAATGATAACAGTTATTCTTTCTTCCCATGATTACCTGCCATAGCAAAAAAAAGCCCTGTCAAGAGCTTGCCGCCATTGGTGGTGTTATGCACTCTTGATCAGGCTTTTTGTTTACTGTATCTTTTCGTAAGAGGAAAAAGATTATTCGTCCTCATCATCATCAAAATTATCCGTTATCCACGGTAATTTCGATAACAGTTCCATATCCTCTTTTGAGTTCGGGTTTATCATTTTCACGACTTGATAAGGTGTCCTATACTTGTGTTCCTCAATGCTTTCCCAAACATATCCATGCTGTATAAATCATCATGGCGGTTTAACAGTTTTTGGAATTCCAAATGTTGGATAAATTCTTTGATTGGGTAAAGGTCGGACGCTTCAATGCTTGTTCCATTGATATAGTCGGTAATGTATTCCCGTAACTTTTCTAACTCATATTCCAGCCATTCTTCCTCGCTGTCAAAGAAGTTATCATAATGTCCATGCTTCAATTCTGCATTTAATCGTTCCTCTGCTCTCAAAAACTGACGGACTTCTTTTTCAGACTGATTAACATATTTCCATTCCCCGATAACAATTCATTGGGTGTTACGTCCAGCACTTCCATTATCTTTTCCAGCGTTTCATAAGCAGGATAGTTCAACCCTCTTTCAATCTTGGAAAGGCTCTGCATATTGATACCGGTTTTATCCGCAAGCTCCTGTTGTTTCATTCCTCTAAATTTTCTTATGGTCTGTATATTATTTCCTAAATGGCTTATTTTCATTGCATACCCCTCCATATCTCGTTATACCTTTGCTATTATAAATCTATCATGCTTAATATGATTTATATAGACAAAAATAGATATTGATCATTAAGCATATAGGAATCACTATGTTCTTGTAATTGAATAGGCACAATAGAATGAAATACAAAAACATTCAAAAGAAATACCTATCTGATTAAACCCGTAGATATGAATATCGGTTGAAATGGAATTTGTTTAAAAAGGGTAAAACAGGACTTGTCGACAGAGCATTGCAGGACTGTTCGTACGTGAGCAAAAACGACATGACGGATTGCCGTCAAAGGACGGAAATGCTTTGTCGGCTGGCGAGCCTTGTCTATGCCTCCGTTATCTAACAGGGGGCACTATTTCACAAAAGACAAGTAAAAAATCATACAACCCCAAAGCTGCAAGGAGTAATATGAAGTTTTAAGAAGATAGTAACTTCACATTCTTTTGAATAGTGGTTTACAGGTATTTCAAGGCTATTATAGGATTGGAGGAATACAATGAACAATTTAGAATTTTCACTTGAAATGAAGAACAAACATCTTGCAAGCGCTCTTTCACAAGGAGAACATGCACGTCTTACCCATGTATCAAGATATAGTATAAAAGGCAAACCCAAAGTTACGATTGATTACAATATGCCTTTGTCCGTATGGTAAAGAAATACAACAAGCACCATAAGGAAAACCCTTCGCCACATATCACACCACATACACTACACCATACATTCTGCACAAGACTGGCAAGCAAGAACATGAATCCATAAGATTTACAGTATATCATGGGGCATTCAAATATCAGTATCACAATGAACTGGTATGCTCATGCGTCCATAGATACTGTAAAATCAGAGGTTCAGCGTCTAATCGCATAGAAGTATTTACCACGATTTTAACCGTGCTTGATAGCGAAAATATAAGAAGATAGACCTAGATATGTGAGGTTTACCACAAAAGAAAAAATGCCCGTAGAGCCGATAAAATAAGGCTTTGCAGACATTTAAGAAGGTATAAAAAGATAGTCAAAGACATATATAATTTATTAATAAAGACTGTAAATATAATTATTACATAAGCAACATTCTGAGCTAACATTGTGACAGCAGCCATTTGTCCAGCTCCTGTATACACAAACAAGGAAAAGCTCAATGCTCTAAAAAATGTTAATCCTGTTGCTTTAGCCAACATACCCTACGCTATTCCAACAGGAATATATCCTAAAATAATTGGATTGCTGCCTTGGCCCCTACTTTAAAATCTTTCTTCATAATCATTTGCTAAAGAAAAAAGAAACAGTGTAAAACTATTTCTCTTCTTCCTTCTTATGAAACATTTCACTAAATACGCCTAACGCATAGAAAAGCACACTAAAGCAGATGCTTTCATAACACGTCGTAATCATGTACAAAACCAAATTCACTACACTTAAGTTTGTACTGTAATATGAAGTAAACGTATTATATGCTTGGATTGCCGCATAACACGTATAAGCTAACGATAAAACGGCAAAAACGTATAATAGAATTGTTAATGTATTCTTATTTTTCATTTGAAATACCCCCTTTAAATAATGTACTAATTAAACCACTATTTTCGTATTTATACAAACAAAAATTTTTCAGTTTATTTTAAGCAAACGCATCATACGTATCATCATCCTCACAAACAATTTGAATGACACGCTTTCCATCCACTACAGTCGATACAATCTTATCTGGATATTCCATGGCATCCGAACGAATCGTTAATTCAATACCTTGAGATATCTGGAATTTTTTTGTACGTTTATTATTCAAGCTTTCGGGAACAACTTTAAATTCTGTATCAAAATTTTTACGTTCAGGAAGCGCTAGTAAACAATCTTTAATAACATCTTTCTCAATTTCTTCTTCACTAAAAGAATACGAATCAATTAAATTATCAATACATTGATTGTAGTTTAACTGCTGTGGTGTATTCATCACATTCTGCAATTCACTAGATAACTTTACATAATCCTTTTTAGAAACAGGTTCTACAGCGCTCTTCAATTCATTATCCACGGCCTTAAATGCGGAATATGTATTTTTGGCATCATCCCTAGCTTCATCTAACTCCAAGAATGAAACCGTCCAATATTTTGCCATAGTATCTGAATATGCCTTAACATCTTTAAATACTATATGCGAATTAATTTCATACATTGAAAATACAGCTGATTTCCACAATGATTTCTTATCTCCTGAAAATCCATACTTCTTTGATAAATCACTTCCATCATACCATTTTGAATGTTCCACTTTAGCAACCACAAATAAAAGTTCATCACTACTATTTTGTACCAAAGCCTGAATTAAACTTCCCTTTTTCACATTAGAACCCATGCGATAGATTTTTGCTTGTGCAAGTTTTTCACTCATCAAAAGCTTATCTGCAATACTATCTGTAAGAACTTCACATTTTTCTTGATTCAATGCCATTTGACGAATACACGAAACAACTTGTGTTTGTTCATCATGAATGGTATACATTTTATTTTTCTCATTTGAGTTCGCATACTCAATATATTCCTTCACAAAACCTTGGAATTCTTCAGGCATCTCTTTTCTTTGTAGTGTATCATTGTCTAAATCCAATATATGGAAAGATGTATATAAAATTGTCATAAAAAAATTTACTCCTTTTTATCGCAAATATTATACAATAAGTAAAGGAGGTTTTAAAAATGAAAAGAAAATCGATACCTATTTTATTATTAACTGGCTATTTAGGAGCTGGCAAAACCACTTTATTAAATCACATTCTAAAAAATCAAGAAGGATATAAAGTTGCGATTATTGTCAATGATATTGGTGAAATCAATGTTGATCAAAAACTAATTGATAAAAATGCACAAATTCAAAAAGAAGACACAGACGTTGTAGGTCTTACCAATGGATGTATTTGTTGCACACTAAAACTAGATCTTTTACAACAACTCTCAGCCTTAGCCTCATCCAATAAATTTGATTACATCATCATTGAAGCGAGTGGTATTTGCGAGCCAATCCCCATTACGCAAACCATTACTTACGCCAATGAAACACTATATTCTAGAGGATTACCAGAACTATTCCACTTAGACAACATCATCTGCGTTGCCGATGCTGCAAGATTGTCAAATGAATTCAATTGTGGTAAACACTTATTAGAACCTGTTGGAAATGAAGATTCGCTAGACTCTTTATTGATGCAGCAACTTGAATTCTGTAATACCGTTATCTTAAACAAAGCAGAAACCGTCAAAGAAAATGAGAAAAATGAAATCAAGGCAGTCATTCATAAACTATGTAAAGATGCCGGAATCATTGAGGCTAGCTTTGGCCAAGTTAATTTAGAAGAGCTTTTAAACACACATAACTTTGATTATGAAAAAGCACAAAACAACATTGGTTGGATTCACGAAATCGAAGAACACGAACACCATCATCACAATCACGAAGGTGAAGCTTTAGAATATGGAATTTCTACTTTTGTGTGGCAAACAAGAAAACCATTGGATTTAAAGAAATTCACAAATCTATTAAATAACTATCCGAATGTGATTCGCACCAAAGGCTACGTATGGTTTGATAACCAACCTGATTCTGCCTACTTATTTGAACAAGCTGGTAAATTAAATTCACTTACAGAAGACTCATTATGGATTGCGTCAGCTCCAAAACAAGATCAAATGGATTTATTAAAAGCCAATCCTCAACTAGCTCAAAACTGGGATAAAGAGTATGGAGATCGAATCAATCAATTAGTCTTTATTGGAAAGAATATGAATGAAGAACAAATAAAAAGACAGTTCAATGACTGTCTTGCATAGGAGAAGAAATTCTCCTATTTTTTTTTAACTTTGAAAAGTTTTGATCCAAAATTCTTTCAACTTCAGAATACGATTGATTCTTTAACGAAGCCACCATAGTAATTTCATTTTTTAAAGCAGCAATATAATCGTCACTATCAATAGCCCATTTCACAGCTTCAATACCATCGGATTCCATAAGTAATTTCTCCATAGATACTTGTTCTACTAAATGCGTTACTTCCTCTTCTTTTCCAATTGAAGGACCAATCGTGAAATAAGATACCACTTCATCATATTCTTTGACATAATCCATACATCCATACCAATGTACAACATATGTATTTGGATATTTACGAATCAATTCAAGTATTGTTTTTTCCTGACCCTTCGTATGAAGAATAACCGGTTTATTTAAAGCATGTGCAAGCTGAAGCTGTTTTTCAAACACTTCTTTTTGAATATTTAAATCCAAATCACACCATACACTATCCATGCCGATTTCGCCAATGATAGGTGCCTTTTTTAACAAAGGAAGCATGGATTCAAATGTATCTAAACTTGCATTCCAAGGATGTATTCCACAAGAATAGAACAACTGCTTTTGATGGACAAGTTCAAATTCTTTTTCATTTGCGACGTTACAAATACCAGAAATTCCATATTCATTCTGTAGCGCATTTATTTCTTTTGAATAATGATAATGTGCATCATGCATGATTTTCACCCTTCAACAATTCATAAACTTGTTTCTTCAAATCACTTTGTGAAAATAACCAATCCCTCGATTTCTTTTCTTTAGATAAGTCTATTTCCTGCAAGATATGACTTGGCTTATTCGATAAAATCAAAATACGATCCGATAAATATAAAGCTTCATCAATATCATGTGTAACTAATAAAGTAGTACGATTATAATTCTTTCTTAATTGTAACAACCAATCTTGCATATCATTTCGAGTAATAACGTCCAACGCTCCAAATGGTTCATCTAATAAAAGAATATCCGCTTTACACAAAGAAGTTCTCAAAAAGGCAGCTCTTTGGCGCATTCCTCCTGAAAGACTCGATGGATATGCGTTTTCATAACCAGAAATACCAAATGTTTCAAATTCTTTTAAAGCTCTTTGTCTTATTGATTTATCATGATTAATTTCGCCATACAAACAAACATTATCTAAAATCGTTCTCCATTCAAGTAATAAGTCACTTTGTGGCATATATGCAAAATGACTACTAATACCTGTAATTGGTTCATCATCCACAAATACAGAGCCAGAATAATCTTCAATTAATCCTGCCAATACATTTAGAATGGTGGATTTTCCACATCCACTTGGCCCTAGAATGGAAACAAATTCACCTTCTTGAATAGAAAAAGAAATATCGTTTAATATTTCTTTTCCTGAAAATTCAAGATTTAGCTCTTCAACATATAGCTTCATTATTTTACAAACTCGTTAGTATATTGATCTTTCGCATCAATCTTTTGACTGATCAATCCTGTTTCATACATAAAATCTGTATAATTATCCCATACAGAATCTTTCATAACACCCCATGAATCTGCATCTTTGGCATATTGACTACTTAAATATTTTTGACTTTCTTTAAGAAATTTCAAATCTGTATCTGACAATGCATCCTCATGTAAGATTTCAGCTGCTTTACTTGGATGATCAATCGCATATTCATATCCTTTTTTAGTAGCTTCCATAAATTTTTTAACTGTATCTGAATTCTTTTTAATCATCTTTTTGTTGGTGATAATAACCGGAGTATAGTAATCCAAACGATTATCTAAATCAGCTAATGGCATATAGTTTAAATCATATCCATCTTGTAGTGCTTTAATAATAGCCCAACCATAGAATTCCCATCCAAGGTTCACTTTATTTTTACCAACTTCATCACTAAGTCCTGCAATACCAGACCCATCAGATCCTACGATGTTTAACTTACTAAAATCAGCACCCGCTTCATTCATAACCGCTTTAATGACAGCTTCTTCACTTGGTGCTCCCCATCCTGCATATGTTTTTCCTTCAAAATCCTTTACAGAATTGATGTTTGCACTCTTTAAAGAAACAAATCCTGAAGTGTTGTGTTGGATAATTGTCGCAATTGTTTTAATTGGAAGTGGATCTTCACTTGTTAGGGCATACGTAACATCTTCTTGGTAAGAGATTCCAAAATCAGCTTTTCCAGCCGCAACCATTGAAGTTGTCGCATTATCACCTGGCTCAATAATATCTACATCTAAACCAGCCTCTTTATAATATCCTTTGTTTTTAGCTACATAGAAACCAGTATGGTTTGTATTTGGCGTATAATCCAACATCAATGTAACCTTTGTTAATTCTTTATCAGAATTCGATGTTTGAGCACAGCCAACTAAACTTAACGCAACAGCAGCTGCACACATAGCCTTTAAAATTTTCATTTTCTTTCTCCTTTTCGTAAATGTGGAAATAATATTTTTTCCAATAGAGTCACTCCTAAATTCAATAGAATGCTCCAAAATATAATCATCAATACACACGCAAAGACTTTATCTAACATATATCCGTTTTTTACACGAAGCATGTAATAACCAAGTCCTGCTCTACTTGAAAGCCATTCACCTACAATAGCTCCGCCCACACAATAGGTAGCCGCTACCTTTAATCCTGAAAATAAGCCAATGGCACCCGATGGAATCTTAACAATTTTATAGATTTGAAATAGATTGGCACCAAAACTTTTTAATAAATTGATTTCTTTTTCATTCACTTGTGACAAGGCATCCGTAAAGGATATCGCAATCGGAAAAAAACACATAAATATGACAATTAACACTTTGGGCAACAAATCAAATCCAAACCAAATTGAAAACAAAGGCCCTAAAACCATAATAGGAACGGTTTGTGTCACAATCAAATATGGATAAACACTTGTCTTAAATGTTTTGGATAGATCCATACAAATTGAAATAAGTATCGCAAAGAAAGTACTAATCAACAATCCTAAGATTGATTCTTGCAACGTAACAAGCGAATGTTGCATTAGAATATCAAAATTCTCAATAAGTGCACTGATAATTTTTGATGGACTTGGCAAAATATAAAGTGAAATATCAAATACACGAACATATAATTCCCAGCCACCAATCACTAGAATAAACACAAGCAACGGCATGACAATTCTACGATTTTTCTTCATTCACTAGCTCCTTTCCAAATAAAAAAGGCACCCTAGAGTGCCACCATCAATCGATATGACTCCCTACGCTAGAATTAACCAGATCAGGTAATAAGGGTTTTTCTCAGCATTTGCACCCCTGTCATGTATGTTTTTACTTGCCCATTGATTATATCACAATCTTAGACTAATTTATATTTCTTGCATATATCCTCAACAATTCCATCTAAACTTTTACCATCCATTGAAATCGAATCCATTTTGGATGCATATAAAGTATGGAAATAATCAAAATCCGCCTGTATTTCTCGCATATAATATGCCTTATGCTTATTTAGATACGATTGAGGATGTGCAAAAGATTGTCATTATCATCCGTAAATTCCAAGCGTTTAAAAACATTTTCAGTTCGATTTGTTAAGTCGAAACAAATAATATCTGAATCTTCAAAGAAATCTTCATATGCATCTAAATACGCAATAGGACTTAGGGCAATGACTACATTTTCATTTTCTTTGATCCAAGATGAAATCATTTCTGCACGCAATTCATCACATTCATATTGATCATTATATTCATCTTGAAACACAAGCATCGTACCATATTTTTCTTTGATTTTCGCATCCATATCGATAAAGTTGTAACCTATTTTCCTTACCAAGAACTCACCAACAGTACTCTTTCCTCTTGTTCCATCATATAAAGACATAATCGGATATACTAAAACAATTCCGAACTGCAACAAACCATAAACTACATCAATACATAAACAATAGACCATTACATACATAGAAATATATAAGGCCATACCGAGCAATGTCATTAAGTTAAGAAATGACGGTTTTGAGGGGAACACAAAAAATGTGCTCCTCTTTTTTTTTGAAAATTTGAATTTTTTGTTGACATACAGGTAGAAATGTGTGGCCTATTATCATTTCTGATAATAGGCCAATTGTTTATAGGTATATGTTTTTGGAGGTACTTATGAACAATTATAAATCGTTAAAAAAGCAGTTAAAATTCTGCATCAAAACCATGAATGATTCTTCTTCACTATTTGTTGTTGATTCAAATAAGGATTTTACACGGAAAAGAAAACATCTTTTTGGAAGTACACTTTTCAATGTGCTTTTATTAGAGTCTG